>DATEIF010000231.1:0-3339 GCA_035279205.1 Vineibacter sp. | reverse complement strand
TTCGACAAGCTCACCATGAAGCAATCGCAGCACAGGGTTTGTCATGGTCTTGATCATCGGACATCGCGGCGCGCGCAACCTCTGGCCGGAGAACAGCCTGGACGGCTTTCGCCGCACGCTGGCGCTGGGGGTCGACGGCGTCGAGCTCGACGTCCACCTGTCGCGCGACGGCGATCTGGTCGTCATTCACGACCCGACCTTGGAGCGCACGACGGAAGCATCGGGCGCAGTGCAGGAGAGGACGGCGGCCGAGCTGGCGACCATCCGGCTGCGCGATGCCAACGGCGAGGGCGTGCCCCGGCTGGACGACGTGCTCGACATTTTCCGAGGCAGTGCGCTGGAGCTTCACCTCGAGATCAAGACCGACGTCGCCGGTCGGGCCTACCCAGGCCTGGAGGCGCGGCTGCTGGACGCGATCCAGCGCCATAGGCTACAGCAGGCCATCGTCACCTGCTTCGTACCCGAAGTGCTGCAGACCGTGCGTCGCCTCGATCCGAACCAGCGCGTGCTCGCCTCACTCGATCGTCGCTCGGCCGAGTTGATGGGCGGTATCGAGCCGGCTTTGGACCGGTTCGCCGCGATCGACGGCTGCCTGATGGCGGTCGAGAAGAGCCTGCTGACGGCGACGTTGGACCTGTGCCGACAGAAATTCGGCAGCGAGCGGCTGGGTGCCTGGGTCCCCAACGATCCGCCTGACATCACGTACTGGCTGCACCAGCCGATCCGGCGCATTACCACCGACCGGCCGGACCTCGCGCTGGTCGCCCGCCGCGACCTGCTGCCGGTGCGGTCATGACAGATCCGTCCGTGCGGACCCGTCGTCCTGAGCGAAGCGAAGGACCCTGCGGTCAATAGATCGGACAAAGGCGCTGCCAATGAGCTTCGATCCACGACTTGGATTACCCCCATCACCGCAAGGTCCTTCGCTGCGCTCAGGACGACGATTCGCGCTTAACAGACGTCGCGTCCTGCTGGGCGCCGCGAGCGGTCTTATCGCCGGCCCGGCGCTGATCACATCCGCCGCGCATGCGTTCAAGGCTGATCCGTTCCAGCTCGGCGTCGCTTCGGGCTGCCCGCGACCCGACAGCGTCGTACTGTGGACACGGCTGGCACCCGACCCGCTGAACGGCGGCGACGTTGGGCCGGATCCGGTGCCGGTCGACTGGGAGATCGCCGAGGACGACGGCTTCCGCAGCATCACGGCGCGCGGCCGGCACACGGCCACCGCGGAATGGGCACATTCGGTGCATGTCCAGGTGCAGGGCCTCACGCCCGGCCGGTGGTACTGGTATCGCTTCCGCGCCGGCGACGCGG
This sequence comes from Vineibacter sp., assembly GCA_035279205.1. Taxonomy (GTDB): domain Bacteria; phylum Pseudomonadota; class Alphaproteobacteria; order Reyranellales; family Reyranellaceae; genus Vineibacter. The sequence goes on along the minus strand of DATEIF010000231.1, from coordinate 2,025 downwards.
TCAGCCCCGTGGGCCGCACGCGCACCGCCCCGCCGGTCGATGCGCCGCTGGATCGCTTCCGTTTCGCCTTCGCCTCGTGCCAGCAATATGAGCAAGGCTATTTCACCGCCTATCGCCACATGGCGGTGCGCGAGCTGGACCTCGTGATCCATCTCGGCGACTACATCTACGAGCTGTCGTGGGGTCGCCAGCATGTGCGCCAGCACACCGGCGCGATCCCGACGACCGTCGAGGAATTCCGCGACCGCTATGCACTCTACAAGAGCGATCCCGATCTGCGGGCGGCGCACGCCGCATTCCCATGGCTCGCGATCTGGGACGACCACGAGGTCGCCGACGACTATGCCAATGACCGCTCGCCGCGCAATCGCGACCGGAAGTTCTTCCTCTCGGTGCGCCGCGCCGCCTACCAGGCCTGGTTCGAGCACATGCCGGTGCCGCCGTCGATGGCGCCGGCCGGCGACGGGTTGCGGATCTACGATCGCTACCGCTTCGGCAACATGCTTGACCTGATGCTGCTGGATGACCGCCAGTACCGCTCGCCGCCGCCCTGCGGTGATGACAACCGCATCACCAAGCGGCCCGTCGACTGCGCCGAGCGCACGCACCCGGACCGCACCATGCTGGGCCAGGCGCAGGAGGCTTGGCTTGATGACAGCCTGGCGGCGGCCAAGGCGCGCTGGACGGTGATCGCGCAGCAGACCCTGATGGCCGAGATCAACCGGGGCAGCGACGGCAAGCCGGGCTTCATGGTCGACCGCTGGGACGGCTACCCCGCGGCGCGCCAGCGGCTGCTCGACGGCCTGGTCCGGCACCGCACGGCCAATCCCGTGGTGATCGGCGGCGACTTGCATTCCTTCTGGACCACCAACCTGACGCCCAACGGCACGGCGGATGGCCCGGTGGTGGCAACCGAGTTCGTGGGCAGCTCGATCACGTCGGATGGGCCGCGGCAGGAGTTGGTGGAGCGCGCGCTCGCGAACTTTCCGCATCTCAAGTACGGGCGCGGCGACAAGCGCGGCTATGTCGCGATGGAGCTGACCACCAAGGCACTGTCGGCACATTTCGAGGCGGTCGATGACGTGCGCGACCCGAAGTCGGGCGTCAGGCGGCTGAAGGATTTCGTGGTCGAGAGCGGCAAGCCGGGTGCCGTGGCAGGCTGAAGGCCGGTTCCGCTGGATCGACATGTCCGGCCGGCACGCCTGTATGGTACAGGACGGCGTGCATGACGTGTCACACATGAGTCGGCTCGGCCGACGCCAGGTCCTGCTCGGGGCCACAAGCAGCCTCGTGGCGAGCCCGCCGTTGATCGCCTCCGCTGCGCCCATCTTCAGCGCCGATCCGTTCCAGCTCGGCGTCGCCTCGGGATGTCCTCGGCCCGACAGCATCGTGCTGTGGACGCGGCTGGCACCGGATCCCTTGAACGGCGGCGGTGTCGGGCCAGAATCGGTACCGGTCGATTGGGACATCGCCGAGGATGACGGGTTCCGCCGCGTCGCTGCGCGCGGCCGACACACGGCCACGGCTGCGTTGGCACATTCGGTCCATGTGCAGGTGCAGGGCCTGAAGCCAGCGCGCTGGTACTGGTATCGCTTCCGGGCCGGGGGCATCATCAGCCCTGTCGGCCGCACGCGCACGGCACCCGCGCCCGGCGCGACGCTCGACCGGTTCCGGTTCGCCTTTGCCTCCTGCCAGCAGTACGAGCTGGGCTACTTCATCACCCACCGCCACATGGCCGCGCGCGAGCTGGATCTCGTGATCCATCTCGGCGACTACATCTACGACTCGTCATGGGCCTGGCATCGCGTGCGTCATCACATCGGCGGGATACCGACGACGCTGGAACAATTTCGCGACCGCCACGCACAATACAAGACCGATCCCGACCTGCGCGCGCTGCACGCGGCATTCCCGTGGCTGGTGATCTGGGACGACCACGAGGTCACCGACGACTACAGCGGCGACATCTCGCGGCGCGACCGCGACCCGAAATCCTTTCTGCCGGTGCGCCGTGCTGCCTACCAG
>DATEIF010000230.1:0-8082 GCA_035279205.1 Vineibacter sp. | reverse complement strand
GTGCCGGGCCACGACGCCGAGGTGATGAAACGCTATCCGGCGTCGACGCCAGAGCTCGCCGGCTGGGCCGTGCGGTTGGACTAAGCCGCCTGACATGAGCGGGCGGGACGCCCGCGCTCCCAGAGCGTGTTCCCTTGAAGCGTTCAGACCGTGCGCTCGAGTTGATAGCCCTTTGACGTGATCAGCCACGCGCCGTCGATCTTGTGATACGTGAGATAATCGACAAAGACGCTTTGATTGATCCGTACCCGCACCTTGGCGAGCGCCTGGCCGGGCGCTGCAACGTCGATCAACAGGATCTGTTCCTCGCGTGGTGCGCCGAGGGATTTGGGCGATTGCCGCGTGGCGAGGACCTCCTTGTACTGCGCGGCCGGCCAGCACGTCATCTTGCCGTCGCGAAAGCCGTGCAGCTGCGATGTCGCGCAGAAGACCCGCTCGAACCGGGCGACATCGCAATCGTACATGAGGTCGAGGTAGAGCTGGACGGCCTCGGTCAGCTCTCGCATCAGGTCACGCGACATGGTGCTCTCCGTTGATGGATCCTGCGAACCACGCAGGGTCAGGTCTGTTTCAAGAGACGATAGCGATTGGACGCGCCGGCCAGCAAGGACGTGGCCTCGTCCACCATGCGCTCGACGACGACACGTGCCGGCGGGATATCGCTGATCATGTCCACCGCTTCACCGGCGATCACGGCCGCGACATCGAAATCGCCGGAAGCACGTGCCTGCGCGTAGCGGTCCGCTTCGGCCTGCTGGTGCTGCAACAGTTCGGTTTCGCGGCCGCGCCAACGCTCGGCGAAGTCGTTGCGCAGGACACGGCCCGTGTAGGGCGCCGGCCACACGTTGCGGCGCGCGATATCGAACAGGATGCCGCGGATGGTGTGATCGCCGCCGGCCGACACGATGCGGTCCTTGGCTGTGGCGTGGCCCGCGGCTTCCTGCGTGGCATAGAAGCGTGTGCCGACCAGCGCGCCGTCGGCGCCGAGCATCAGCGCTGCCGCCAGTCCCCGTCCATCGGCAATGCCGCCGGCTGCGGCAACCGGAATATCCGGTGCGGCATCGGCAATCGCGGGCACCAGCGCCATCGTGCCTCGGGCCATGCCGTGGCCGCCGGCTTCGGCGCCCTGCGCCACCAGGATGTCGGCGCCGTTTTCCACGGCATCCTTCGCTTGGGCGAGAGTCTGGACCTGGCAGATCAAGAGCGCGCCGGTGTGCTTGATCTTGTCGGCGTGCGGCCTGATGTCGCCGAAGGAGAGCATGACCGCGGGTGGGCGCCGTTCCAGCACCAGGTCGAGCAGGTGCGGCTGGCGGGCGAGGCTCCAGGTGATGAAGCCCACGCCGACGCGCGCCTCGCCGGCCGCATCCATCTCGCGCCCGAGCCAGGCCGCGTCACCGTATCCGCCGCCGATGATCCCGAACCCGCCGGCCCGACTGACGGCGGCGGCCAGTCGGCCGTCGGCCACCAGGTCCATCGGCGCCAACAGGATCGGGTGCGCGATACCGAGGCGCTGCGTCAGGCGTGTCGAAATGGCCATGGCGATCCTCCCGCGGTGCCGAGGCTACGGGACTCCCGGACGTTGCGACAACGGTTTGAAATGATGGCCCCTATCACGATCGCAGATCGCCGAAGCGGACGATCGTGGCGTGCGCCGGCTCGCAACGACATCGACGATCACGGCCAGGGCGAGCGCGCCGGCGCCCAGTTCGAACAGCACGATGTGGCTGCCGCTCAGATCGAACAGAAACGAGAACCCGTAGGCTGCCGCCGCCTGGCCCAGTGCGAACGCCGTCGTCGCCGTGCTCCACGCGGCCTGTCGGGAACCCGGATCGGCACACAATTCCTGAATGCGACCCAGCACCAGGGGAACGATTCCCGGCACGAAGGCGCCCATGACCAGGCTCGAGGCGATTAGGCCGACGCTGCCGCCGGGTAGCACGGTCAGGCCGACCGCGGCCGCCTGGACACAAAACGCCATGCGCAACGCCAGCCCAAAACCGATGCGGTCGGCGAGGAAACCGGCCAGCACCGGACCTGCCGTCGCGCCCAGGCCGAACAGCACCCAGTACTGGGCGCCGGTATCAACGCCCTTGCCGAGCCCGCGCGCAACGAAATCGACGAGGAAAACCATGTGCGGCACCAGGCCGATGGCGTTCAGCGCATAGTCGACATAGAGCGCCTTCAAGGCAGCGGGCGCGCGCTGTCCCTGACGCCGCACGGGCGCCGTGACGTTCGTTGCGGACGCGTCCGGCCAGCCCCGCCAGGCCAGGAGGGTGAACGCCAGCGCCAGCGCGCCGAGCACACACCAGGTTTCGACCAGGCCCCATCGCAGCAGCAGCGGCACCAATGTTCCCGACGCCGCGATGCCCAGCCCGACGCCGGCGAAGATCACGCCGCTGGCAACGCCGCGCCGCTGCGGCGGGACATGAGGCAGGACGGTCGACGCCGCCAGCACCATCAGGGCGCCGCCGGCCGCACCAGACGCAAAGCGCCAGGCAAAGAACCACAGGAACGACAGCGGTGTCGCGGAGGCGAAGAATGATGCGGTCGCCACGACCAGCATGGCGCGCAGCACGGCCGGCGCCGAGAAGCGCATCGCCAGATGTCGGGCGGCCAGCGCGCCGGCCAGGTAACCCGCCAGGTTGGCCGCTCCGAGATAGGCGGTGCCCGCCGGCGTGAACCAGCCGGCATCGATTAGGGCCGGAACCATCGGCGTATAGGCAAACCGCGACAGCCCGATGCCGACCAGGCTGGCGCTCAACCCGGCCGAGATCATGGCCACGACAGTCAAGCGATTGGAAACAAGGGATTTTCCAGACATGACCCGCCCCTCCGGCAACGGGCAATATCTAGAGCCTGACCTAGATCATTAAAAATGTTTAATTATGATCGACCTTATCAGAATCAAAGATATCTATTCGGCTGCCTGGAGAACCGGCGGCCGGACGTGTTCCAGAAAGGCGCTGAGCGCGCTCGAGGCGTAGCTGTCGCGTCGCCGGATGAACAATGTCTCGACATGCGCCTCCGATACCGGCAGGGCGTGCACGGCAATGCGCTCGGTGTAGCGCGACGCTGTGATCAGGGCGCGCGGCAGCAGCGTGGCGCCCAGCCCGGCGGCGACGCACCCGAGGATGGCCTCGATGGTGCCGAACTCGAGCAGGCGGGCGCCGACCGCGCCGCGGCGCGCCAGGATGTCCTCCAGGCGCTGGCGATAGGAACAGCCGGCGCGCAGCACCACGATCTTCAGCTCGCCCTTGCCGATCAGCTCGTCCAGCGAGCGCACGCCGCGCGCCGTGGCCAGCACCAGCTCCTCGCGGAACATCACCTCGGCCTGCAGCTCGGGATGGTCGATGGGCCCGCAAACAAGGGCTCCTTCCAGCCGACGGGCCGCCACGTGTTCGACCAGCTCGCCGGTCGTGCCCGTGCGCAGCACCAGGTCGACCTCGGGCCAGGCCGCGGCGTAGCGCGACAGCAGCGGCGATAGCCGCAGTGCTGCCGTGGTTTCCAGTGAGCCGATCACCAGCGGCCCGCGTGGTGCGCCGTCATCGGTGGCGGCACGTTTTGCGTCAGCCAGCAGCTGCGCCATCCGCTCGGCATAGGGCAGCAGGCGCTGGCCGGCCGGCGTCAGCGACACGCCGCGGCTGTGACGATGGAACAGCGGCGTGCCCAGCTCGTCCTCGAGCAGCCGCACCCGTGCCGTCACGTTCGACTGGACGGTGTTGAGCTCGGCAGCCGCGCGGTTCATGCCGCCCAGGCGCGCCACCGCCTCGAAAATCCTGAGGTCCGCCGCATCCATGGACGCCTCCTGGCCGATATCTGGATAAATGATATATGAAAGCGCCAAGGAGCGCATCTGGAGAACGACGATGGGATCATCCCTGGGCTATCTCTACCTCGCCATCGCGATCGTCTGCGAAGTGATCGCGACCTCGGCGCTGAAGGCGTCGGCCGAGTTCACGCGCCTGGTCCCGTCCGTCGTCGTCGTGGTCGGCTACGGGATCGCCTTCTATTTCCTGGCGCTGACCCTGCGCACGATCCCGGTGGGGATCGCCTATGCGATCTGGAGCGCCATCGGCATCGTGCTGATCGCGCTGGTGGGCTGGATCTGGTTCCGCCAGGCCCTCGACCTGCCGGCGATCATCGGCCTGGCGCTGATCATCGCCGGCGTCGTCGTGGTGAACGTCTTCTCCCGTTCGGTGCCGCACTAGGACCGGCCCGATTTTATCCTTCCCCCGGAGGGGGAAGGTGGCGCGAAGCGGCGGAAGGGGGATGCTGCAATAGATTCGGTGTTACTTGGCACCATTCGAATCCACTCGAATATCCCCCTTCCGCCCCTTCGGGGCACCTTCCCCCTCCAGGTGAAGGAGTGGATCACACGCTCTGAGCGCAGCGAGGGATCCCCCGCGCGTGGCGGCCCACCGGAATATTCGACCGGCAACGCTGTATACGTAGGGTGAGCAGGTTGACGACCAGTCGTGCGGGGCTTGCTGACGGTCGTAACGCTACGGGGATTGGATCATGAGCATTGCCGCTGCGGTTGCGGCGCCGGCATGGCCGCGCGCCGGACGCTCTCTTCTGTTCTTGGCGCTGGCCTGGGTCGTGCGGCCACGGCGTGCGCGGCGAATCAATCGTCGGGCAGCCCGTGCGCTGGATCAGGTGCCGGCGATGACGCTGCGGGATATCGGGATGAGCCGACCGCAGGTCTTTGCCGGCGTCCGCGGCCGCTTTGGCGATGACCGCTGGTGAGACGTCACACCCCGCTCTGTGGGATCAGGCGGGGTGCCGCACGATTTTACCTTGTATTTAAAGTGAGAACAAAGTATATCTGTACGCAGTAGCGTTCCTGCCGCCGGGGATTTCGGGCGTTTCGCCGGCCGGGCGTTTAAGCGGCGGGCCGTCGCCGGGCCACCAGACGGGCGTTTCGTCGGTTGCTGTCGTCAAGCAACACCACATCCATAGTCCGTTGGGTGGCGCCGTGAGCGACCGTCAACGAAACCCTGCACGCGGTGCGCCATGCATGATTTTCTGGCCATAACTGGCCACGTCCTGCCGCCTACTGGCCGGGCGTGGCCGCGTCTGAAAAGCCGTGTGAAATCAAGCCCATCCCGATTTTCTGGCCATATCTGCCCTTTCTGCCGCGCGTTTGGCAGGGAGGGCGCCCCGAAGAACCCCAGGCCCTCTATTTCGCGCGCAGGAAGTCCGGCACGCGCAGCAGGATGAACTCGTTGTCGTCCTGCTTGCCGATCTGGCGGCCCGACGAGTAGGGCAGGTTGTTGTCGTTGGCGACGATGATGTGATCGGCATCGACCAGCGCGACATCCTCGATGGTCACGAACGGGAAGGTGAACTTGCCGTCCTTGCCGCCGACACGCGCCAGCGTCTTGGGATCGGCGATGTTCATCAGGTCGATGAAGCCGATCTTCTTCACGAAGCCGTCGGCATCGGCTTGCGACAGATCGATCTTGTAGATGCGCTTGAGCTTCGCCGGCACGTTCTGGCAGTCGGGCCTGGCTGGTCCGTTGCAGGCGGTGGCCGGATCGCCCTCGCCGTTGTCGCGCTCGATGATCAGGCCGGTATCGGCATCGATCATGTTGAAGTCGCCGATATTGTTGTCGTTGAGTTCCAGCCGGTATTTCCACGAACGGCCGGTGTACGCGCCCTTGGCGACATCGAACTCGAGAATGCGCAGGTACTCCTTGCCGTCCTTCATCTCCCAGGCCTTGGCCGTGGCATCCCACAGCGGGCCCTCGAGCAGCGGATAGAGGAACTTGCCGTCGACCGACGCCGCCATGCCTTCGAAGCCGCGCGAACGGCGCACCTCGAAGGTGACCGGGCCCGGCGTGGCTGGTGTCGCCAGCGTGTAGTGGTCGGGCGAGCGCACCACCTTGCCGTCGACCTTGGTCTCGAAGAAGCCGGTCACCTTGCCGCTGAGATCGGTGCGCACCAGGTACGGGCCGAATTCGTCGCCGAACCACAGGCTGTCGCCGATGGGCTGGATCGACTCGATATCGAGATCGGCGCCGGTGAGGTAGCGCTTGGGCGTGTGCTCATTGACGATCACGAACGGCAGTTTGCGATCGGGATCGTGCAGGAACGCCGTTCCGACACGCTCGACCTTGCCGCCGGCCCAATCGACCTTCAGCTCATGGAACATCAGCATCGCGTCGGACGAGTTGGCCTTGCTGCCGAAACCGTTGTCGGTCAGCACGATGAAGTTGCCGTTGGCCAGCTTCTTGATGCCGGAGAACCCTTGCACCGGCTGGCCCTTGAACGGCAGCGACATGCCGGTCTCGCGCGGCGCAGTCTTGTCCGACAGGAACGACGTGCCCTTGATCGAGCCGATCGTCTCGTTGCGGCCCTTGGCCGGCTCGGCGAAGCGGCCGGAGATCGCGAGGCTTTCGGGCGCATCGCCGGGCGGCTGCACGAAGGTTGCCGCCGGCAGGATCGCATGGCCCGCCAACTCGGCCAGATAGTCCTTGGCGACGGCCGGGACGGCGATCAGCGCCGTTGTCATCGCCAGCGCGCCGATCAACGATGTGTGGTGCAGCCTCATTTCTCCCCTCCATCGCACGAGACACACGCGATGTAGAAAGACCGCGTGACGGCGCGATGACACAGGGGTGGCGGAACGATAACGCGCCGGTGGATGATGTCCCGCCGCGCGACCGCCCTTCTCCCCACTCCGCGGGGAGAAGGGATGGGCCGCCGGTCGCCCAGCGCAGCCCAGGCATCGCATATCGCGGGGATGCGGGATGGCGGCGCCCGCCCTATGGTGGGCCCACGCCGCGACGCCTGAGATCCTGAACGCGCGCGGCGGGGAGGAAAGCGATGGCAGGGCCTTTGGCGGGTGTGCGGATTCTGGATTGTACGTCGGTCGTTCTCGGACCTTGGGCTGCCCAGCAGCTGGGTGACTTGGGCGCCGATATCATCAAGATCGAATCGCCGGAGGGCGACACCACACGCCAGCTCGGCCCGCGCCGCAACAAGGACATGGCGGCCTTCTTCCTGGGCTGCAACCGCAACAAGCGCAGCATCGTGCTCGACCTCAAGAAGGAGGATGGCCGCGCCGCGCTGTTCCGGATGGCCAAGACCGCCGACGTGCTGATGCACAACTACCGGCCCGAGCCGGCGGCACGGCTGGGCGTGCCCTACGAGGCCTTCGAGAAGGTCAACAAGCGGCTGATCTACCTGGCGACCTACGGCTATCGCGCCGCCGGGCCGCTGGGCCCCAAGGCGGCCTACGACGACATCATCCAGGCCGGCTCGGGACTGGCATCGCTGCAGACGGTCGTGGCCGGCGCGCCGCGCTTCCTGCCGACGATCGTTGCCGACAAGACCAGCTCGAACGCGGTGGTGGCGGCCCTGCTGGCGGCGCTCTACGAACGCGAGAAGTCGGGTCTGGGACAGGCGGTCGAAGTGCCGATGTTCGAGAGCCTGGTGTCCTACGTCATGGTCGAGCATCTCTATGGCGAGACCTTCCTGCCGGCGATCGACACCGCGGGATACAAGCGCGTGCTCAACAAGGAGCGGCGGCCCTATCCGTCGAAGGACGGCTACTTCGCTCTGCTGCCCTACAACGACTCCAACTGGCGTGAGTTCTGCGATCTGGTCGGTCGGCCCGACATCATGGCCGACCCGCGCTTTCAGTCGCTCGAGGCGCGTCTGACCAACGTCGAGGTGGTCTACGCCACGCTGGCCGAGATCTGCGCCACGCGCACCAACGCCGAATGGGTGGCGCTGCTGAAAAACTCCAACGTGCCGCACGGACCGGTGAACACGCTGGAGGATCTGTTCGTCGATCCGCAGCTGCAGGCCACCGGCTTCTGGAAAGAGGTCGAGCATCCCACCGAGGGCAAGCTGCGCATGCCCGACATCCCGCCGCGCTTCAGCCGCACGCCGGGCGAGATTCGCCACCTGCAGCCGCGCCTGGGCGAGCACAGCGTCGAGATCCTGCGCGAATCGGGTTTCGCGCAGAGCGAGATCGACGCCATGCTCAAGACCGGCGCCACCCGCGACGGGCGCTGAAATCCTGGGAGCGCGGGCGTCCCGCCCGCATCTTTCGCCTGACATGAGCGGGCCAGA
>DATEIF010000229.1:0-10218 GCA_035279205.1 Vineibacter sp. | reverse complement strand
TGGTGCTGAACGTGGAGGGCACGTGGTCGACGACCCGGCCGCGCTTGCCGCCCGGGTCGCTGGCCACGGACAGCGACTACGCCCGCTATTCGGTTCGCCTGATCTATCCGCTGATCCGATCGCGCAATGAGAACCTGACGCCGCGACTGTCCTTCGACGTGATCAATGAAACCCAGAAGGCGCCGGCATTCAGCGCCACGCTGTACGAGGATCGCATCCGCCCGCTGCGCATCGGGGCCACCTGGACGCGCAGCTTCGATACTGACACCACGGTGTCGCTGGGCGGCGATTTCTCGCAGGGCCTGCCGATCTTCGGCAGCCGGGGCCGGCGCGACGCAACCCTCGACAAACCGATCTCGCGGGCCTTCGCCGACGACGACTTCTCCAAGGTCGAGATCAACGCCCGCGTGGTGCAGCGCCTGCCGGCTTCCTTCGCGCTGGATGCCACATTCTACGGCCAGTACGCCTTCGGCCGGTCGCTGGTCAACGCCGAGCAGTTCACCCTGGGCGGCCCGCGTCGTCTCAGTGCCTACGATGCCGCGACCTTCGCCGGCGACAGCGGCTGGTTGGCGCGGCTGGAGCTGCAATACGCCGACGCCTTTGACCTGACCCCGGTGCGCGGTCTGGTGGTGCCCTACATCTTCGCCGCGCGCGGCAAGGTCTATGTCGACAAGCCGACGGCGGTCGAGCGCTCGAGCACCGGCGCCACGTCGCTGGGCGTGGGCCTGCGCACCAGCGTGGCCGGGATCGAGCCGGCCGGCCGCGACGTCGAGTTCCAGATCGAGGCCGCGCGGCAATACACCGACCGCGGCGCATCGTTTTCCGACAAATGGCGCTTCACCATCGCCGGAACGTTGCGGTTCTGAGCGCCCCCGCCCGCTGTCATTCCGAGCGAAGCGAGGAATCTATAAGCGGCATATGGACTTGCAAGCTGCTGAGAGATCCCTCGCTGCGCCCGGGATGACAGTGTGATCGAACCACGGGCTGGTCTATGATTGCTGTATGGCCAGCGCCTTCGACCATGCAGACCTCGTGTGACCCATGCCCGCGTTCATTCATGACCTTGAGCGACAGGCGCAGTCGGCGGCGCGTAACGAGGCTGACTACCGCATCCAGGTGCGCGACCGCCTGGCGCAGTTCGAGGCCGCGCGTGTGGCGGCCTACCGACGGCTCAACCTGCTGAAAGGCATGGCGGCGGCGATCGCCGCCGTCGCCGAGGAGCCGGCGGCCCTGGAGGCGGGCGTCGATCATGTCTGCACGCGCACCGACTGGTCGGCAGCCGATGCCGCCTACGCCGAGGTGCGGGCGCGCCTGTTGCCGGTCGCCATGGCGATGCGGGCGGCCGAGCAGACGCCGACGCCGCAACAGCCGGCGCCCTCGCCACAGGCGCCCATCCTGGCCTTCGCGTCATTCGAAGCCTGGTATCGCGGGCGCTTCGATGCCGATTTCCTGTCGCTGCTGGCCAACGATCCTCCGACCTTCCAGTCGGTGGTGGATTTCTGACCGTCATGGCGGCGGCCTTCGACGCCTGGCTGCGCGAGACCTATGCCGCCACCAAAGGCTTCACGGCCCTGCTGGTGCTGGTCCGCACCGACACGCACACGATCTGGCCGTTGGGATCGTCCTACGCCAACGTCATCGGCAATGAGCTGACCTGGCCTGAGTTCCGCCGGTTGCTCGACCGGTCTGAGCTGTCATGGAATGCCGTGGCGATCTTTCCTGCCACCGCGGCGACGGGCGGCCCGCTCAACGACACCGAGGCGCGGGCGCGGCTGAAGCAGGTGCAGGACCGCGTCATCGCCGACCATGCCACCGTCAACGAAGGCGCGTTCTTCGATCGCAAGGGCCGCCTGGTGCGGCTCGATCCCGCTTAGCCGCAGCCGTCGAACTTTTCGCGTGCCATCAGGTCGAGGAAGCCCGGCACGGCCTCGGCCGCGGTGAGCAGCGTGGCGCGGGCCGCGGCCGGATCGTCCGGCTTCAGCTCGACGAACCAGCCCTTGCCGTACATGTCCTCTTCCAGCCAGCGCGGGTTTTCCATCAGGTCCTCGTTGCTGGCCACGATCTCGCCGGCGAAAGCGACTTTGGCCGCCGATACCAGCTTGCCCGACTCGATCACGGCGCAGGCCTGGCCCGGCGCGACGTGGCGGCCGGCGCGCTTGGGCGTCGCCGCGGCGATGGAGCCCGCCATGCCGACCGCCACCATGGTGCCGCCGATCCGGTAGCCGCCGTCGGGCAGCGGCTGGTACCACAGCATGTTCTCGACATCGTACAGCAGCGCGTCGGGCAGCAGGCAGCCTTTGACGATCGCCATGGTGATGCGTCCCTCAGTACGTCAGTACGCGCGTGTCGTCGTCCATGGCGCGCTCCACCATGTAGGCGGCGCCGACCAGGCCGGTGCATTCCGGGATCAGCTCCTCGCGCGTGAGCCCGTGCAGGTCGAGGTTGGTCGAGCAGGCCAGGAAGCGGGCGCCATGCCCGTGCGCCTCGCGGATGAAGTCGTACACGGTCTTGCCCGAGCCAGGCTTGATCTCGATCGCCGCCGCCCGGCCCTGCCGCATCAGCTCGCCCGCGGCACCGGTACAGATGACCTCGACCTCGTAGTCCATTGCCGCCGCCACGGCCGCCTGATACAGCGGCGCCCCCAGTTCCGCGGGGTTGCGCGGGTCGCTATTGATCAGAATGATGGTAAGCCGTCGGGGCATGCGCCACCATCGCGCTGCGCCGGACGGACGGCAAGGGGGTCTGCATGGTGGGCGAGGCGAGCGATGGAACCACGACGGTACGGCTGATCGACGCCGGTGGCACCTCGATCCTGCGGGCGCAGGCGCTGCACGCCGGCATCGCCGATGCGATGAGCCTGGACGACACGCCGGTCGTGGTGTTGGCCAACCCGGACGCAGCCTTCGTCAGCGTCGGCGCGCATCAGGACGTGATGCGCGAGGTCGATGTGCAGTCGTGTGTCAACACCGATACGCCCATCATCCGCCGCGCCACCGGTGGCCCGGCCCTGGTGTTGTCGGCCGACGATACGCTGGTGCATGTCGTGCTGCCGCGGATCCGGCCGGAGGCCCGCATCGGGTTGGGGGGCCTGTACACCCGCTTCGCCGAGCCGCTGGTGCGGACCTGGCATACGTTCGGCCTGCCCGTCGAGCACGACGCCTGGGGCGGCATCAGCTTCGGGCGCTACCGCGTCGGCGGCGTGCAGGCTGGCCTGGTCGGCCACACACTGATCGTTGGCGGCAATCTGCTGCGGACATTCGATGCCGACACCATCGCCCAGCGCGCCAGCTTGCCGTCCGACGAGGTTCGCACGCAGATCCGCGACGCCGTCCGCGACGGGGTGGGGCGTGCCAACCGGCCGCTGGAGAGCGCGGTCGTGCGCGAGGTGCTGCTCGATCACGTCGGCAGCACGCTGGGCTGGACGATGGAGCCGTCGTCGCTGCGCGACGACGAGCTGGCTGCGGTGGAGCGACGCGAAGCCCAGATGGGCACGTCGGAGCATGTCTTCTCCGGCGGGCGTCGGCTGGCGCGCGGCGAATTGCGTGCTGTGCGCGGGCTGGCGCTGGTCGACCTGATTCACCGCGGTGCGGGTGGCCTGGTGCGCTTGCGGTTACTGGAGCGCGCCGGTGTGATCGAGGATATCGAGATCACCGGTGAGCTGACCTGCCTGCCGGTCGACGGGCTGGAGACGCTGGCGTCGCGGCTGATCGGGCTGCGCCGCGATGCGCCGGACCTGGCGGGCCGCATCCACAGCCAGGTCGGGTTGCTGGGGCTCGAGCTGTCGGGTGTCACCGCCGCCGACCTCGCCACCGCCCTGCGCCCGGTGATGCGTCCTGCCGGCCCCGATCCGCTGGACCTGCTGTTCGGCGACGGCCAGGAGCATTGATCGTCCATCGTCCGGATGTTGGATGCGTCCGCCGGCCGCCGATGGTAGGGTAGCCGATCACGCCGCATCGCGAACAGGCGCCGGTGTGACAGGGATCGCCGGCGCGCAAGGCCATCGTGGCCGCCGGCCGGTGCGATCGATCAGCGGTGCGTACATCGACGACGCTTGACCTGACCCGGCGAACATCCAGACAGGAGACTTGTCATGGCGACCTGGACTCCGGATCCGAGTTTCTATCCCTCGCCCCGCATGGCGATGAAGGCGGCACCGGAAACGCTGGCCTACGTCGCCGCCTTCGATCCCGACCGCAAGGTGCCGGATGCGATTGCCGTCATTGATGTCGATCCCGCCTCCAGCAGCTATTCGACGATCGTCGGCACCACGGCGATGCCCCATGTCGGCGACGAGCTGCATCACTTCGGGTGGAATGCCTGTTCATCAAGCCTGTGTCCCAATGCGCCGCATCCGCACATGGAGCGGCGTTACCTCGTGGTGCCGGGCCTGCGCTCGTCGCGCATCCATATCCTCGACACCAAGCCCGACCCGCGCCAACCCAGTATCGTGAAGGTGATCGAGCCGGCGGAGGTCGCCGAGCGCGCGGGCTATACGCGGCCGCACACCGTGCATTGCGGACCCGAAGGCATCTATGTCGCGGCCCTGGGCAACCGCGAGGGCAAGGGGCCTGGCGGCATCTTCCTGATGGACCACGAGAGCTTCGACGTACGCGGCCAGTGGGAGATGGATCGCGGCCCGCAGCATTTCGCCTACGACGCCTGGTGGCATCTGGGTCATGACACCTTGGTCACCAGCGAGTGGGGCACGCCTGATACGTTCGAGAACGGCCTCATCCCCGAGGTGCTGCTGGGCGCCAAGTACGGCCGGCGCCTGCATTTCTGGGACCTGCACAAGCGCAAGCACCTGCAGACCATCGATTTCGGCGACAAGTACCAGCTCGTCTTCGAGCTGCGCCCGGCGCACGATCCCACCAAGGCCTATGGTTTCGTCAATTGCGTGATCAGCCTGGAGAACCTGTCGTCGTCGATCTGGACCTGGTATCGCGACGGCGACAAGTGGGCGGTGAAGAAAGTCATCGAGATCCCAGCCGAGCCGGCGGGCGAGGACGACCTGCCGCCGGTGCTCAAGGGCTTCAAGGCCTGCCCGCCGCTGGTCACCGACATCGACCTGTCGATGGATGACAAGTTCCTCTACGTCGCCTGCTGGGGCACCGGCGACCTGCAGCAATATGACGTGTCGGATCCCTTCAATCCCAAGCTCACCGGCAAGGTGCGTATCGGCGGCATCGTCGCGCGCGCCGGCCATCCATCGGGCACCGGCCCGCTCAGTGGCGGCCCGCAGATGGTCGAGATCAGCCGCGACGGCCGGCGCGTCTACTTCACCAACTCGCTCTACGGCGCCATCGACCCGCAATTCTATCCCGCCGGCATCGAGGGCTGGATGGTGAAGCTCGACGCGGCACCGGCCGGCGGCATCGCCTTCGACCCCAAGTTCTTCGTGAAGTGGCCGGCATCGCACCGCCCGCACCAGGTCCGCCTGCAAGGCGGCGACTGCTCATCCGATTCGTACTGCTATCCGTAAGCCCCTCTCCCGCAAGCGGGAGAGGGAGGGGCCCACGCGCAGCGTGGGAGGGTGGGGGCCCAAGGACGAGGCGCCGTGCGTGAACCCCTCACCCGCCGGACGCTGCGCGTCCGTCGACCTCTCCCGCCTGCGCGAGAGGTGAAGAGCCATGACTGACGCCTGGCCCTGGCTCACGCTCGCCGGGCTGGGCGCCTTCCATGGCCTGAACCCGGCCATGGGCTGGCTGTTCGCGGTGGCGCTGGGCCTGCATCGGCGCGACCGACGCGTCGTCTGGCTGTCGTTGCTGCCGATCGCGTTCGGGCATGCGCTGTCGGTGGCGATCATCGCGGCGTTGTTCGTCTGGGCCGGCGTCATGATCCCGCCGCGCGCGGTGCAGATCACCGCCGGTCTCGCGCTGATCGCATGGGCGCTCTACCACTGGCGCTTCGGATCGCGCCACCGCGTGCGCGTGGGCATGCGCACCGGCATGGCGGGCTTGGCATTGTGGTCGTTCCTGATGGCCACGGCGCACGGTGCCGGCCTCATGCTGTGGCCCGTCCTGATGCCGCTGTGCTTTCCGGGTGGCGCGCCGGCGTCCGGCAGCGCCGGCCCCTTCGTCACCGCGCTGATGGGCGTCGGCGTGCATACGCTGGCGATGCTGTCGGTGACGGCCGCGATCGCCGTTGCCGTCTACGAATGGGTGGGTCTCGCGGTCCTGCGCAGCGCCTGGATCAATGTCGACCTGATCTGGACGATTGCGCTGGCGGCAGCCGGCGTGTGGCTGCTGGTCTAATTTGGCTTTTCCGGGACCTTGAAAAGGTAGCTTCTGGAAGCTACCTTCGTCACATGCGTGCTGTTGGTCTGAAGACGCTGAAGAACAAGCTCAGCGAATACGTCCGCCTCGCGGCGGGTGGTGAGACTGTGCTCATCACCGATCGTGAACGTGTGGTGGCGGAGATCGTGCCGCCGCGCGCCGAACGCAGTGCGATGCTTAGCGACGCAATGCTGGCTGACGCAGTGCGCCAAGGATGGGTGACGCCACCGACGCTTGGTCCAGACGGGGTACCCCCGCGCAAGCCCGTCATGCCGTTCGCTGACCTGATGAATGGGTTGCGAGAGGACCGGGAAGACAGGTGATCTACCTCGACACGTCGGTTGCGCTCGCTCACCTCCTCGCCGAGGACCGTTCGCCACCGGAATCGCTTTGGCGGGAAACGCTCGTGGCGAGCCGCCTTCTTGAATATGAGGTTTGGAACCGGATCCACGCGCGTCGGCTTGGTCGGTCGCATGGTGATGACGTGCGCGCTCTGCTTGGGCGCGTGGCGCTGATCGAGTTGACACCGCCGGTGTTGGCTCGCGCCCTGGAGCCGTTTCCCGTACCGGTGCGTACACTCGATGCCATCCACCTGGCATCGCTCGACTTCCTGCGAAACCGTGGCCAGGAAGTCGAGCTGGCCAGCTACGATGAACGACTTCTCACCGCTGCCCGCGTCATGGGTATACCCCACAGAGAGCTGTGAGTGCCTGACGGCACTTCGGCGGTACCGAAGCGCGCCGATCACTCCTTGATGAACGCCGCGACGGCGTCGGCGAGTTCGTCGCCGTAGAGATCGCGGAACTGGTGATCGGCGCCGTCGACCGTGGCGATGCGCAGCCGGTCGGACGGCGGCGGTAGCCGGCGATCGAGCCCGCGCACCACCTCATCGTTGCCCGCCACGACTACCAAGGTCGGGATATCGATACGCGGCAGCAGGGTCGGCGTGTCGTGGCGTTCCGGAACGGTATAGGTGTCGACGAACGTGCGGGGCGCCACCGCGGTATCGCGGCAGTACAGAAAGCCGACCGGCCGCAGCAAGGCATCCGGTGTGCCGCGGACCGCTATCGCACCGGCCAGCAGCACCGGCAGCGGCATGCCGAAGGATTTCTCATAACCGGTCGCGACCTCGCCCGGCTCGAACACGGTTGGCGCGATCAGCACGACGCGACGCACGCCTGATGCGGTGCGGTTGGCGAGCGCATAGGCCACCTGCGCACCGCCGCGCGAGTGGCCGGCAAGATCGACGCGCGCCACGCCGCGCTCTCTCGCCCACTGCGTCCAGGCGTTGATCTCGCGTGCCACATCGTCGAGCATGTAACGGTGCGGCGTTGCGCAGTCATAGGGACCGCGACGATCGTCCAGTCCCAGCGACAGCGTGATGGAGAGGCTGCCGACACCGCGCTCGGCAAGGCCTTTCTGCAGCGCCGCCATGATCTCCATGCGGCCGTGCATCAGCGTGCCGTGCACCAGGATGACAAGGCCGCTGCGGATGTCGCCATCGGACGGCAGCGCCAGGTCGGCGTTCAGCGTGCGACCGTCGTGCTGCAGCTGCACTGGTTCAGCACGTGTGGGCAGGGCGGGTGCGGCCAGAACCGCCGCGAGCACGGCCAGCCATGAAAGAACGCGCATGGTTCAGCCGGACCGCGCGGAACGGCGGAAGCTTGCTTCCGCCGGACCCGCCGCACTCTTCATCTTGCCAGGAGCGCGCCGGGAGGCGCGCGGTCCGGCGGCGGCGCCATTCGTGCGTTTCGCCCGCGGCGGGCAGAAGATCGCAGCCAGCGTCTCCAAGAGGCGCGCCGCCGACGGGTCGGCGACCCGGTAATAGACGGATTGTGCGTCACGCCGGGCGGCGAGGATGCCGAGCTTGCGCAGGCGCGCCAGATGCTGCGACAGGGCCGATTGACCCAGCCCGACCTCGCTCGCGAGCTCGCCTACCGAACGTTCGCCATCGGCCAGCGCACACAGCATCATCAGGCGGCGATGGTTGGCGAGCGCCTTCAAGAGCTGCGCCGCGTTGGCCGCGCTGCGTTCGAACTCTTTTCTGTCGATGCCGTCCAGCATGCGCCGGTTCCCTGTTGCAAAGTACTTTAGAGGTTTCTAATATTAGCGACAATTGAAATAACAACGCGGCGAGGGAATGTCGGCATGGCCGGTCGGGTCGGTCAAGCAGTGCGGGGCACGTTTCTGGCGGCCGTCATCCTGGCGAGCAGCGCCGCCGTCACCCGCGCGGCAGAGTTGGTGATGTTCCACTCCAAGAGCTGTCCGTGGTGTGCTGCCTGGGACCGCGACATCGGCAAGATCTACGACAAGACCAACGAGGCGCGCGTGCTGAAGCTGCGTCGGGTCGACGCCGACCGCGAGACCGATGGCGGCGTGAAGCTGGCCCGGCCGGTGGAGGTGACGCCCACGTTCGTGATCGTCGCCTGCGGCCGCGAGGTCGGCCGCATCCTGGGCTATCCGGGCGAGGATCATTTCTGGGGCCTGCTGGGCAAGGAGATCGAGCGCAACCGGACAGCGCTTGCGGCCAAGTGCTAGAAGAGGCCCGCTTGGACGGGCCCGTGAAGAGGGGAAGCGACGACGATGGGGATCAGGAGTAGCAGACAATCCGCGATAGGCATGACGATGCTGGCCGCGATGGTCGTGGCGATGCCGATCGCCGGTGCCCTGGCGCAGCCCAAGGCGCCGGCACCGCTGCATGTTGAAGGCTCGGCGTCGCCCGAGCCGTGGAAGCGCTATGGCGGGTGGAACACGGCGCGCTGGGATACCTACAACACGCTTGCCAAGCGTGACCTGACACCGCCACCGGGCAAGGAAATCGAGATCACCGGCACCATCACGGGCGATGCCAAGAAGGGCCAGGAACTGGCATTCTCCCGCACCCGCGGCGGCGGCTGCCTCGCCTGCCACGTGATGGGCACGTCGAACCAGGAAGCGCCCGGCAATTTTGCACCGGATCTGTCGGAGATCGGCACGGCCGGCCGCCCCGACCAGTGGCTGTTCAACTACGTCTACGACGCACGGGTCTACAACCCGCAGACGTCGATGCCGCCCTGGGGTGCGCACGGCTTCTACACGCAGGACGAAATCCGCGACATCGTGGCGTTCCTCAAGACCCTGAAGACGCCGGCCGCCTTCAAGAGCGCGCTCGACGATCCGCACAAGCGGCCGACGCCGGTCGAGGACCGCGACGCGCTCGACCCCTTCGTCAACCCGGCCGCCGAGCGCATCGAGGTCGGCCAGGCGCTTGCGGCCAAGACGATTGCCAACGGCAAGAGCTGCGTATCGTGCCACGCCGATCCCAAGGCGGCGTTTGCCGGCTGGGCGACGTCGATGCCGAAATGGGAGCCGCGGCTGAACAAGGTGCTAGGCGTCGAGGAGTTCGTCTATCGCCATGCCAAGGCGACCCTGGATGTCGACTGGCGCATGCAGGGCACCGAGAACACCGACATGAGCGTGTTCCTGCATTCGCTGTCCAACGGTCGCGAGATCCGCGTTGATGTCTCCAGCCCCGAGGCCAGGGCGGCACTGGAGCGCGGCAAGATGCTGACCGAGACCAAGATCGGCCAGCTCAACTTCGCCTGTGTCGATTGCCACACGCCGGAGAAGGGCGCCTTGAAGTGGCTGCGCGGCCAGTGGCTGGGCGAGTTCCGCGGCCAGCTCGACCATTTCCCGACTTGGCGCACCAGCCGCGGCAGCGGCGAGACCTGGGACGTGCGCAAGCGCTTCCAGTGGTGCGCCGTGCAGGTGCGCGCCAACGAGCTGCCGCCGGATGCGAAGGAATACGGCGATCTCGAGCTCTTCCTGAAGAGCCTCAACCAGGGCCTCAAGCTCACCGCGCCGAACATCCGGCACTGAGGAGGTCATCGTGGAAACCCTCGTCATCCCGAGCGCAGCGAGGGATCTCCCGCGAACAGGGACTCCTTGCGCAGGAGATCCCTCG
>DATEIF010000228.1:0-2462 GCA_035279205.1 Vineibacter sp. | reverse complement strand
GTACTCGGCGGCGCCGATCGTGTTCGGCATCGGCACCGTCGGCGTGCTCTACACCATGGCGAGCTGGTGGGGCGATGTGATCAGGGAAGCCCAGTACAAGGGCGACCACACCCGCGTGGTGCAGATCAGCCACCGCTACGGCATGATCCTGTTCATCGCCTCCGAGGTGATGTTCTTCGTCGCCTGGTTCTGGGCCTTCTTCAACGCGGCGCTGTTCCCGGCCGACGCCGTTCACGCCACCCGCGACGCGGTGTTTGGCTGCGGCGCCGGCACGGCGATGGGCGCCTGCAGCGTGCCCGGCACCTGGCCGCCGAAGGGCATCGAGACCTTCGATCCCTGGCATCTGCCGCTGCTCAACACGCTGCTGCTGCTGACCTCGGGCACGACCGTCACCTGGGCGCACCATGCGTTGCTGGAGAACGACCGCCAGGGCCTCAAGCAGGGCCTGATCCTGACCGTGATCTTAGGGGCCTGCTTCACCTGCGTGCAGGCCTATGAGTACGCCCATGCGGCGTTCTCGTTCGGCGGCAACGTCTATGGCGCGACCTTCTTCATGGCGACCGGGTTCCACGGCTTCCACGTGCTGGTCGGCACCATCTTCCTGCTGGTCTGCCTGTTCCGCGCCTATGCCGGCCATTTCACGCCGAAGCAGCACCTCGGCTTCGAATTCGCCGCCTGGTACTGGCACTTCGTCGACGTGGTCTGGCTGTTCCTGTTCATCTGCATCTACGTCTGGGGCCGCGGCGCCGAGACCATTGCGCACGCCGCGCACTAACCGCTTCCCTGATGTGCTAAAGAGGGGCGGCCGCAACGGCCGCCCTTTTGCTTTCGAGAGCATGATCCGGAAAAGTGGTAGCCGGTTTTCCGCAGAGATCATGCTCCAACAAAGAGCCAAGATGACCGAACCTCTGCCCACCGTGACCGAGAGCGCCCTCCGCGGCATCGCCTGCCGCTGTCCGCGCTGCGGCAAGGGCAAGCTCTATGCCGGCTTCCTGACGCTGGCGCCGCGCTGCGAGCGTTGCGGCCTCGACTACGCCTTCATCGATGCCGGCGACGGACCGGCGGTCTTCATCATCATGCTGGCCGGCGCCGTCGTGGTCGCGGCCGCGCTGATCGTCGAGGTCAAGTACCAGCCGCCGTTCTGGGTTCATGCCGCGCTCTGGCTGCCGCTGATCCTCGTCACCACCATCCTGCCGCTGCGTTCCATGAAGTCGCTTCTGATCGCGCTGCAATTCCACCACAAGGCGGCCGAAGGCCAGTTGATCCAGCGCGACCCGAAATGAACGACATCACGACGCGGCGGTCGAGCGCCGCCGGCTTCGGCATCTTCACCCTGATCCTGATCACGGTCTTTGTCGCCCTCGGCGTCTGGCAATTGCAGCGCCGGGTCGAGAAGCATGCGCTGATCGCAACGCTGGACGCCCGGCTCTCCGCCGCGCCGGAAGCGCTGCCGCCGCCATCGGCGTGGCCGGCGCTGTCCTCGGCCAAGGACGAATTTCACCGCTTCAGCTTCACCGCGACTTACGCAAAACTGCCGGATGCGATGGTCTACAGCTCCGGCTCCGCGGTGCGCGACGACGTCACTGGGCCCGGCACCTGGGCCTTCCTGCCGGCCAAGCTCGCCAGCGGCGAGACCATCGTGATCAACACCGGCTTCGTGCAGAACACGATGCAGGACCGCGCCTTCGAGGATCGCGTCGCTGCGCGCCTCGTCACCGGCGCGCCGGTGACGATGACCGGCTATCTCCGCTACCCCGAGCCGCCGGGCCGGCTGACGCCGAAGGAAGACACGGCGAAGCGGCTCTGGTTCGTGCGCGATCACCGCGCGATGGCCCAGGCGCTCGGCTGGGGTGAGGTGGCGCCGTTCTACATCGACCTCGAAGCGCCGGTGCCGGACAGCGGCACACCGAAGCCGGGCCCGCTCAAGGTGCGTCTGAAAGACGACCACATGCAGTACGCCATCACCTGGTTCTCGCTCGCCGCCGCCGTCACCATCGCCTTCGGCCTGTGGTGGCGCGGCCAGCGCCGCAAGGGGGCTTGAGGAGTCTCAGGTCGGTACGCGCTCCACCGCGTGACGCAGCCAGACCATGCCGCCGTCCAGCGCCTCGCAATGGGTCAGCCGCAGCGCCTGTCCGGCGCCGGGGCGATCGCCCTCGGGGCCGTGATAGTCGACGATGCATTGCGATCCGGCGACGCCGTCGACCGCGGGAAAGATCAGCGTGCTGAACTCGTCGATCAGCCCAGCCTTGAGGAACGCGCCGTTGATGCCGCCGCCGCCTTCGAGCAGCAGCGTCCTGGCGCCGAACAGGCGGCCAAGCTGCTCCATCGCAGCGGGCAGATCGTCGCCCTTGGCGCCGGCGAAGATGTAGGACGCGCCGTCCTCGCGCAACTCGGCGAGATGGCCGTCGGAGACCTCTGCGCCCAGCACCGCCACCGCGTGATCGCCGCCGACATTGTCCTTG
>DATEIF010000227.1:0-14565 GCA_035279205.1 Vineibacter sp. | reverse complement strand
TTGAGCGCGATGACGGCGCCGAGCGCGCTGTGCGCCACCGTCACCGACGTCGCGCCCGACGCCGTGGTCACTTTCACGCCGCTCGCCCGCAGCTCGGCATAGATGGGACGCTCGGCGCCGGCGGGATGAATCTGCAGCCAGCGCAGGCGTGGTGACTTGCGCAGCACCGCCTGGAAATCGCGCAGCGCCGGCGTCAGGTTGTTCTTGCTGGAGCTGCCTGTGACCTCGCGCGTCATGAAGGCGATGTCGGCGGCGCACGGCCCGTCGGCCGCCATGGCCTCTTCAGCGGTCACGAACGCGAGGCTATCCGGCGGCACGGCGGCGGCAATGCGCTCACCCCAGGTGCGGCGTGCATAAGCCGAGAGCAGCAAGGTGAGCGGCGGTGGTGGCGTATCGGTCATGGTGGCGTGAGGTTAGACAGCGTTTCGTTCCAATAGAACCGAGACGCGACACTCTCGTCGTCCTGAGCGCAGCGAAGGACCCTGCGGTGGTGCCGCGAAGAACGATGGTGGCTGGGAACTCATCAGCACCGCCGCTCTTTGAACGATCCACCGCAGGGTCCTTCGCTTCGCTCAGGACGACGACTGTTGGGCGATCTCCGTCCCGACCTACTCCGCTGCAAGCTTCGCGCCACCGAAGGCGGGCATGACGTCGCGCGCGAACCGGCGCAGCTGGTCCTTGAACTCGGCCGGCGACAGGCCCTCGGCCCAATGGATCATGAAATCCTCAAGGCCGGGATACTTGGCCTCGATCGAGCGGATGCCGGCGATGACCTCGTCGGGCGGACCGCAGAACCAGGCCTTCTGCTTGACCCCTTCGCGGATGGTGGGGATCGATGTCGGCGCGCCGGGCGTGCCCCAGGTGCGGCCCTGCTCGTCGGCGTAGCGCACGAAGCCGAACGGCGCGAACCACTTGTAGCGCTCGTCGTGCGCCGGCTCGACCTTGCGGATCGCCTCCTCCTGGCTGCCGGCGAGATAGAGGCCGGCGCCCCAGATCATGTCCTCGCCCAGCTGCTTGGGCCGGCCGTGGCGGGCGCAGGCGTCGTGGTACTGGCGCACCACGTCGTCGAGGATCTTCTCGCCGTTCAGCGTCACCATGGCCTTGAGGTTGTAGCGCGCCATCATGTCGATGGTGCGGCCGCTGGCGATCGGCATCCAGACCTCGACCGGCAGGTGCTTGGGCCGCGGCACCACGGTGATCTCCTTCAGCCGGTAGCCGCGATAGTCGACCGGCGGCGGGCATTCGAAGTACTTGCCCTTGTGGTGGAACCGCTCCTCGTTGAAGCACTTCAGCAGCAGCTGCAGCTGTTCCTCGAAATATTCGCGGTTGGCCTCGGCGTCGATCAGCGGCGCGCCGAACGTCTCGACCTCGCGCGTGTGATAGCCGCGGCCGACGCCCATGATCACGCGGCCGTCGGTCACGATGTCGGCCATGGCGTAGTCCTCGGCCAGCCGGATCGGATGCCACATCGGCAGCACGTTGAAGGCGCAGCCGAATTTCAGGCGCTTGGTCTGCGTCGCCAGCCACAGGCCGAGCTGCACCAGGTTGGGCAGGCACTCGTAGCCCTCGTGCTGGAAGTGATGCTCGGCCGTCCACAGCGCGTAGTAGCCCAGCTCGTCCATAGTGCGCGCCACGTCGCGCGTGGTGGCGAACACCTCGCTGAGGCGATCATTGCCGTAGCGGCGATCGTTGGCCGGCGTGCCGTTGAGGCCGACATTGTCGAGATCGATCTGGCCGACATAGAGAACATGGAAGCGCTTGATCACGGGGCCGCTCCTTGTGCTGCGATGACGCCCGGCCGTCCGCTCGGCCGGTGAAGAGGGATCCGGCAGCAACGGTAGCGGGCAATCGCAGGCGCGGCCAAGAGGCCAGGATTGCCGGCCCGGCATGCCTCCCCGTCGCCCCAAGCGCAGCGACGGCGGAAAGGCTATGACGCGCCACGGAGTGGCGCGCCCGCAGCGTACGATCGAACGGCCTTAGCCCGTTGTCAGGGAAGGCAGCTCGAGCTGTCGATGTTGGGGTTGAAGGCGGTTTGCGGGTTCTGGCGCAGCTTGGCCAGGCGGTCGCGATCCTCGGCCGTCAGCGACGCTTCCGACGCGCCGGCGGCGATCAGGGCGTCGGCGGCGAGGGGCGATCGCGCCCAGGTCGCCTTTTGCAACGGGGTCTGCCCAGACCGCGACGACGTCCTGTCGAGCTGCGCGCCGTGCGCCACCAGCATGTCGAGGAACGACTGCAACCGGGGCGCCTCGCGCGCGTCCCAGGCGAAGCCGATCAGCGACAGCAGTGGCGTGTCGACCGGCGGGCGGCCCGGCTCCGGCGGATCGCCATTGGCATCGAAACCCTTTTCCTTCAGCAGCCACGCCCCCACACGCAGGGCAGCGCCCGCGGCCGCGGCATTGAGCAGCGTGGCATTCTCGTCGAGACCGCTGCCGCGCATGGAAAGCGGCACGCCCGCCTCGAGCAACCGCTGCAGCAGGTCGAGGCGGTCACGCTGGGCAGCGACCCAGGCGGCCTTCTGCCGTCCCTTGTCATCGGACTTGGGGAGCAGCAGGTCGATCGCGGCTTCATCGCCACGGGCCACGCTCACGGCCAGGCTGTTGAGTGCGTTCAAACGCACGCCCTCGCAGGTCTGCAGGCTCGCGGTGGCGTTGGAAACCGGGCCCGGGGTCGGATTGGCGCCTTTCGACAGCAGATACGCCATCGAGCGGGATGCACCCTCGACCGTGGCGTTGAGCAGGAACGTATCCAGCAACGCCGCGCAGTCGGCGGCACAGACGTTCAGAGCCTTTTCGACGGCGGCGGGATCATTCGTCTTGATGGCCGGGTAGACCTGGCCGGTGCGCCGGTAGACGTCCGCCTCCTGCGAGGATTTGGTCAACGCGTTGCCCATGAACCACAGCGGGGTGGCAACACCCACGAGTTGGAGAAACAGCACGAGATTGAGCCAGATGACCGACCATCGCCGGCGCCGGGCATAGAAGAGGTTGGCGATCAGGCTGGGCACATTGAAGAGCGCGCCCAGCACCACGCCGGCGGCGATCAGGTATCCGCCATACCTGCCGGCGCCCGATCCCAGCAGCCATCCGGCGACCGGCATGGCCACGGTGAGAGTGCCGAGGATCCAGCACAGGATGCCCAGCGCCGTCGGACGCTGACGAGGTGACGCGTTCATGGAAGCATCGCGAAGACATCCCGATGGAATAAAAACCGGCCCTGCAGGTACAGATGACCGCCGTGTCTGACAGGAACCTTGCCGGGCGGTCGAACCTATGCTGGGGGCACGCCACGCCGTGGTGCGTCATGTGCCGATCCAGACGAAGACGCGCGACGGAGTCGCGCGCGCCCAGCGTCTGCCCGCACGACCGGGCGCCGTTCCACCTCATCACACATTCGAATTCGCGGACAAGCGGCGGAGCGCCGAGCGCGGCGCCATCGCCAGATACTGGCGGCGACTCGGGCAGAAGAGTCGCCATGCCAAGGAGATCAGCGATGTCGAAGGAAGACGACAACAAGGCCACCGTCGGCCGGTGGTTCACTGAATTCTGGGGCGCCACGTGGAACCCCAGGATCGTCGACGAGCTCGCGGCACCCGACATGCTGCTGCAGTATTCGCTGCACGCACCGCGCCGCGGGCGGCAGGATATCAAGAACTTCATGACCGATTTCCGCGCCGCGTTTCCCGATCTCAACTTCTGGGGCGCCGCCGACCTCATCGCCGAGGGCGACTACGTGGTCGGCCGTTGGGAAGGCGGCGGCACGCACACCGGTCCCGCCTTCAGCGATTTCCTGATCGGTTCGCTGCCGGCCGCCACCGGCCGCAAGATGAAGTTCACGGGCACCACGGTGCTGAAGGTGGTGAACGGCAAGATCACCGAGGAAGTCGGCCTCGACGACGGCGTGACGGCGCTGCAACAGCTCGGCCTGTTGCGCGCGGCGTGATGCTGCAACCCGCGAAGAGCTGGACCGGTGCAGCCGGTCCAGCTCTCACTGTCATCCCGAGCACAGCGAGGGATCTCCTGCGTAAGACGCACAGTGCGCCATGCGCGGGAGATCCCTCGCTGCGCTCGGGATGACAGTCAATGCAACGCTGATGATCGGCGACATCATATCGTCATGCGGCACCGACAACCTTATGCAGTGTCGAGGTTCCAAACGCGCGCGTATCGTTGATCGACGATAACGCACCGGCCATCCACACAACACGGTGCGGTTCGGGAGAAACGGCCCATGAGCAGCACCACGCCGGAAGCGGTGGGTGGGCTGACAAGCGGGTTTGCGCCTCATCCCGCCGATGTCGGTCCGCTCGAGCAGCAGCATCTGCAAAACGCCAACTATCGCGCCGTCGCCGACGACGGTCGCATCACGCGCACGCACTGGCACATCGCCACCGCCAACGGCCTGGGCTGGGGCTTCGACGGCATGGACGGCGTGATCTTCGCGCTGATCGCGCCGCTGGTGATCCAGGAGTTCTCGCTCTCGGTGCCCGAGTATCGCTCGGGCCTGCAGATCTCGCTCTTCATCGGCATCGCCGGCCTCTATGTCTGGCCGTGGCTGGCCGACCGCTACGGCCGGCGCACCCTGCTGGCCGTCAACATCGCGCTGTTCTCGCTGTTGATGCCGGTGGTGGCGCTGTCGCCCACGTTCGCGGTGTTCGTGATCGCACGATCGGCGGTGGGCTTTGCGCTCAACGGCGAATGGTCGCTGGGCTCGATGCTGGTGGCGGAGACCTGGCCGGCGCGCCTGCGCGGGCGCGTCATCAGCATCAACCGCGCCGCGTGGTGCTTCGGCGCCTCGCTGGCCGGCGCCATCACCGGCATCGCCGCAGCGGCCTGGGGCTGGCGCGTGGCGGTCATGGTGCCCGGCGTCATCGCGCTGCTGGCGATCTATGTGCGCGCCACCTGTCCCGAGTCGCCCTATTGGGTGCGGGCGCAGGACCGCAAGGCGCGCGTGCGCGTCGCCCTGCAGCACGGCATGCCGGTGAGCGACGAGGACCGCGCCTGGTTCCTGAAGGCCGACAAGGTCGGGCTCAGCCAACTCTTCCTGCCCGACACCCTGCCCTCGACCCTGGTGGCGCTGTTCGTGGCCTGCTGCAGCACCTGCATCTTCGGCACGGTGGGCGGCTGGATGCCGTATTACCTCGCGACCGAGAAGCATTGGTCGACCCAGGAGTACAGCTGGTTCTACGTGTGCTGGGGCATCGCGGGCTTTTTCGGCCTGTGCCTGGCCGGGTGGCTGGCCGATCGCGTCGGGCGGCGCATGGGCTTCATCGTCACCCTGCTGGAGGGCGCCGTCTTCCTCACCGCCTGGATCTATACCGACAGCCACCTGCTGCTGTGGCTCTTTGGCCTCGCCTGGAGCTTCGGCTTCCTGGGCTTCTGGGGGCCCAGCACCGTGCTGACGGCCGAGATCTTCCCCACCCGCATCCGCGGCGTCGCCAACGGCGCGGTGTGGGCGGTTGCGTATTTCGTCGGCTTCGTGCTGTGGCCGTTCGCCACCGTGGCCCTGCAGCAGGCGACCGGCTCCTTCGCGCTCGCCTTCCTGTGCATCCCGGTGTTCATGGTGCTGATGGCGCTGGGCGTCTGGCTGTGGGTGCCGGAACACTCCGGCAAGGACCTGAATCAAATCAGCGTTTGAAATCCATTCTTGACGCGCGACACTCCGTCCCGTAAAAGTGAGTGAGTGCTCTTGACACCAAAGAGCCACTCAATTACTTAGCCTTCGTATGGTCGGCGCAGGCGGTGACCCGCCGGCCGGACCGGGATGGAGGGGTCGACGATGCGTTGGGGTGTATGGGCGGTGATCGCCGGACTGACGGTGTTGCCGGGCACTGCGTGGGCTCAGAGCAACGTGACGGCCATTCGCGTCTGCAACCAGACCAGCAAGAACATCTCGGTCGCCAAGGCGTCGGCCACGGGCCAGACCGAGAACGGCAAGCCGATCTTCATGTCGCAGGGGTGGTACTCGCTGACCCCGTCGCAGTGCACCGTGCTGTGGAGCGGGCCGTTCTCGACCCGCTACTACTACGTCTACGCCGAGTCGGCGAACTCCCACTGGTCGGGCAACTACCCGATGTGCGTGTCGGAAAAGGCGTTCCGCATCGCCGACAACCAGTGCGGCCAGGGCTATCGCCGCCGCATGTTCAACGAGATCGACATCTACGGCAAATCGGGCGTGTTCACCTACACGTTCCAGGGCAGCTGATCGCCGATCACGGCGAGGGCGCGCGCGGCCTCGGCTGCTGCGCGCGCTGGCTGAGCCAGACGCTGCCCAGCACGATGGCCATGCCGATGAGCTGGGCCGGGCTCAGGACTTGGTCCAGCGCCCACCAGCCCAGGATCACGGCAGTGAGCGGGCTGAGGAATCCCAGCGGCGACACCACCGAGGGCTCCAGCCGCGCAATGCCGCGGAACCACAGGATGTAGGTCAGCGCCGCCCCGATCAGCCCCAGCCACGCATAGCCCAGCAGGTTGGCCCCGCTCGGCATCGGCAGCATCGGTTCCAGCGCCAGCACGACCGGCACCAGCAACAGGCCACCGGCGGTCAATTGCCAGGCCGTGAAGGTCAGCAGCGACACCGGCGGCTGCCAGCGCCGGCTGAGCACCGTGCCGGCCGCCATCGCCACGGCACCCGCCAGGCCGGCGGCGATTCCGATCGGATCGAGCGCCGCCTTGGGCGTGAGGATCAGCAGCGCGACGCCGGCCATGCCGGCAATGGCCGCGACGACGGCGAGTGCGCGCACCGGCGCGCCGAGAAAGACGCGCGCCAGCAGGAGCACGATCAGCGGCTGGATGGCGCCCACCGTGGCGGCGACGCCGCCGGGCAGCCGGTAGGCGGCGATGAACAGCATCCACCAGAAGATCGAGAAATTGAGCGCGCCCAGGATGAAGACGCGGACCCACCACATCCCGCTCGGCAGCCGGCGCACCAGCAGCAACAACAGCAGGCCGGCCGGCAGCGCGCGCAACAGCGACACCGTGAGCGGATAGCCTGCAGGCAGCAGCTCCGTCGTCACCAGGTAGGTGCTGCCCCAGATCGCAGGCGCGATCGCGGTCAACAGCAGATCGCCGTTGCGTGCCATAGTTCGGGATCTCGCCAGTTATCTTGACGTCAAGATAGTTCGGGATATCTCGACGTCAAGATATCGCGGCATGGTAAATTGTCCCGATTGCAGCAGCGAGGCGGCATGGACCGTGTTGACGACATCATCGCGCAATGGAAACGCGAGCGGCCCGACCTCAACGTGAGGCCCATGGAACTGATCGGCCGCCTGCGGCGGATCTCACAGCATCTGTCGCGCGAGATGGACAAGACGTTCGCCCAGCACGGGCTGACGGGTGCCAGCTTCGACGTGCTGGCCACCCTGCGCCGCTCCGGCCCGCCCTACAGCCTGTCGCCGGGCGACCTGCTGGCCACGATGATGATCACGTCGGGCACGATGACGCATCGCATCGATCAGCTGGAGAAGGCCGGCCTGGTCGAACGCGCGCACAATCCCGCCGACGGCCGCGGCGTCATCATCGCGCTGACCAGGCGCGGCCTGGCGCTGATCGATACCGCCGTCGCGGCGCACGTGCAGACCCAGGCCCGGCTCACCGCGGCGCTGTCGAAGCAGGAATACGCCGCGCTCAACGCCATGCTGCGGAAGTACCTTGCCGTGTTCGAGGAGCACGCCTGAGATTGAAGCCTGCGCACCTCGGCGGCGTCACCGCGCCGCGGCGAGCGCGGCGGCAGTGTCGTAGAACTCGTGAAATTCCACGATCTTGCCGTCCTTCAGGCGCAGGAAGTCAGCCTTGGGCATATCAACCTCCTTGCCGGTGCGGCGATGGCGCCAGCCGCACCGCCCTCGCATGACGATCCAATCATCCTGGGCAACGTAGTGTTCGGGCGAGTAATGCACCATCTCCCAGTCCTCGGCGAGGCGCGTGAAGTACCTGATGACATCGTTCTTGCAGTCACAATCGGCAGTGAATTCCATGCCGGTGGCGCCACCGGCGAGCGACCGCCAGTGGACGTTGTCGTCCATCAGGTCCATCCAGTGGGCGAAGCTCTTCCCCTTGTCGCCGCCCCACATCGCATAAGCGTTCTCGATCAATGTCAGGTTGGTGTTTCCCTGGCCCATCGTTTGCTCCTCCCAGCGCGTTTCATGGGCGCAGCCTCAGGCTGCACGCCATGATTGTACCTCAACTGTGAAAGCAAAATAAGCCGCGATGTGCCGCCGGGTCAGGTTCCCCGGTCCCGCCGCAAGATCATGCCAGGGCGCAGTTGAGCATCCACTGCACGCCGAAGCGGTCCGTAAGCTTGCCGTAGTAGTCGCCCCAGGGCTGGATGCCCAGCGCCGTCGTCACCGTGCCACCCTGCGCCAGCCGCTCGAACAGCGATTGCGTCTGTTCGCGATCCTGCATCATCAGGATATGCGCCGAGCCGCGCATCGGCTCGGCATCGTCGTTGTCGGAGGCGTAGAAGAGGACGCCCGGTCCTTCGAACTTCGCGTGCATGACCTTGCCGCGCATCGCTTCGTTCCTGACCGGCATGCCGTTGTCGCCATAGCGCAGCATGTCGACGACCCGGCCCAGGCCGCAGTCGGTATAGAACGCCAACGCGTCCTCGCATGTCGTCGTGAAGAAGAGATAATTTGAGAGCTGCATCGCCTGCTCCGATGCAATGTCGATGATGTAACGACCGTGATATCATATCTAGGCTGACGGTCACGCTGGCGTCAAGCATAGAATAACGATCGTTACTCAATCGAGGCCCCTCATGCGGTACGGACCGGAGCACAAGGACGCGGCGCGGATGCGGATCCTGAGCGCCGCAGGGCGCGGGTTCCGGCGCCTCGGCTTCGGCGGCATCGGTGTGGACGGCCTGGCCAAGGAGGCCGGCGTCACCTCGGGCGCCTTCTACGGGCACTTCCCGTCCAAGGCCGCGGCGTTCAAGGACGCCGCCATCGCCGGTCTCGCCCAGCTGCGCGAGGGCATCGAGAGCCTGCGCGCCAGCGCCGGCGATGCCTGGCTGGAAACGTTCGTCGATTTCTACCTGGGCGTCCGGCGGACCTGCGATCTGGGCGACAGCTGCGCCCTGCAAAGCCTGACGCTTGACGTGGCCCGCGCTGACGCGGACACCAAGGCCGCCTACGAAGCCGAACTGCACGCCGTAGTGGCGGCCGTTGCCGCCGGTTTGCCAACCGGGACACTGGCGGCGCGGCGCAAGACGGCGTGGGCGATCCTCGCCCTTCTTTCCGGTGGCGTTTCGCTGGCGCGCGCAACCGCGGACGCCAGGACCGGCGCCCAGATCGCGGCCAGTATCAAAAGCGCGGTCCTCGGATTGGCCGCCGGGCGCTAGGGGCGGTTCATCGTTTGATGGAAGCGACAAGCCGAGTCAGCCGCCACCATCCTGAGCGACCCTCAGGCAGACCTCAGGGCAGGCGTGAAGGATCTTACGATGCGCCAATCGCGCTGGCTGACATATGCGGGAGGAAGAATCACCACAGAGCCACAGAGGACACAGAGGCACACAGAGAAGGCCATGGCGCACCTTCGGCGCGCGAAGATTGATTGTTCTCTGTGTTTCTCTGTGCCCTCTGTGGCTCTGTGGTGAATTCTTCCTCCTCATGACCGCGCGTTCGTGCGGGTCGACGCACCGCAGTGTCCTTCGCGCCTGCCCTGAGGTCTGCGGAAGGGTCGCGGAGCGAGGGTTCTTTCGTAAACGGAACTCCGTTTCCAGGAGATCCCTCGCTGCGCTCGGGATGACTCGTGTGATCGAGCCGCCCGTGGCTACACGCGCTGCGGCAGGCGCAGCTTGGCGTCGGTCAGCAGCCGCTCGAGCACGGGGATGGCGGGCGCCGGATCGCCGGCCTCGCACTGCGCCAGCGCCAGCCCGGCATCGCCGTCGGCCTGGGTGGCACCCAGGTACCGCCGGTAAGTCGCCGCCATTGCACGGCAATAGGCGAGATCGTTCGGGTTGGCGCCGTAGCCGGCAAGCTCGACGCGGCGGTTCTGCGGCTCGCGCACACCATCGGCGGTCTGTACCAGCGGCTGGCTCTCGCCGCGGCCGATGGCGGTGATCGCCGCTGCCGGCACGCCTTCGCGCACCAGCGCATCCTTGACCACGGCGGCGCGGCGCAGCGACAGCGCGAGGTTGTAGGTATCCGAGCCCGAGCGGTCGGTGTGGCCGGTATCGGTGATGCCGGTCGTACCACTGGCCTTGTAGGCGGCGGCCGCCTGCCGGATGGTGCTCTGCGCCTGGGCCGACAACGCGGCGCTGTTGAAATCGAAGAACACCATGTAGGACGCCGCCGTCGGTGCCGAGGGCGCCGGCGGTGCGGCGGATTCAGGCTGCTGGCAGGCGCTCACCAGCAGTGCGGTGGCCACGACGGCATAAAGCTTGCGGGACATTGCTTCTCTCTCCCCCACGATCGACACATCACCGGCCCGGGTACTGTTGCCGGCCGGCAGGACGCAGGGGACTAATCGATGTGGGGACCCGGTCGATACTCCCATTTGGGAGTGCCGGGAGCGCAACGCGACAACAGCAAGCCACCGGTGCACGATGGCTCTGGTCGCCACGCCATCCGGAGGGCCTGGCTCGTATATTGACTATTCTGTACATACACTATAGTATGTGCAGAAATCATATATTTCGAATGGGACCGTGAAAAAGCGCGAAGCAACGCCATCAAGCACGGCGTCACGTTCGAGCTGGCCCAGCGTGTATGGGACGACCCTTTGTATGTTGTCGTTCCTGATCGAGTCGTAGACGGAGAACAGCGGTGGCACGCGATCGGGGTCGTCGGTTCGATCGTGACTTTGCTTGTCGTTCACACTTACCCGGATCCTGATGACGAGGACCGCGTCAGAATCATTGGTGCCCGAAAGGCGACATCGCATGAAAGGAGACGGTATGAGCAGGAAGGCGCTTAGCCGCGCCGAGTTGGACCAGCTGGCGAAACTGGCCGCGCTGCGCGATGACCAGATCGACACGGCTGACATCCCCGAGGCGCCGGCAGAAAACTGGATGCATGTTCGGCGCGGTGAGTTTTATCGTCCCCGCAAGCAGGCCGTGACGATCCGACTGGACGCTGACGTAGTCGCCTGGTTCAAGGAACGGGCGGACAAGGGGGGATACCAGACCGAGATCAACCGCGCCCTGCGTCGCTATGTGTCTGCGGTCGAAAGCAAACGGAGCCAGACCGTCAAGCACAAGCGGTGACGGGCGCACCGGGCAGCGCGACCCACCTCACGCCGCCGTTTTCAGCCGGCAGAAGCAGGATGACCGGATCGGCACGTCGGCGACGGCCGTGGCGATGTCGAGGCGCTGCCGGATGATGCGGGCTTCGGCCTGCTTGCCCAGCCGCACCAGGCACTCGTGAAAGCCGTGCAGGCTCCAGACATTCTCCGGATGCTGGCAGGCGCGCGCCAGGCTGTCGTCGAGGCCGAGATCGGCACGATAGACCGCCTCCGCCGCCTCGACGCGCCCCTGCTCCAGCAGCAGTGCGCCCAGCGCGTGGCGGG
This sequence comes from Vineibacter sp., assembly GCA_035279205.1. GTDB lineage: Bacteria > Pseudomonadota > Alphaproteobacteria > Reyranellales > Reyranellaceae > Vineibacter. Next base: position 3,058 of record DATEIF010000227.1, on the reverse strand, counting down.
TCGGCTGCATCCAGCCCCAGGGCTCGTCATAGGGCAGGTTGTCGTCGAGCGCGACCGAGGCGCGCAGATGGGCGAAGGCCGCCTCGACATGGCCTTTGCGATACGCGATCTCGCCGCGCAGCATCTCGGCGGCGATCGCCAGGATATCCAGGCACGTGTTGTTGAACAGGTAGCGCGACGGCGGCACCGTGGCGACCGCGGCCTCGAAGTGACGCGCTTCCGCTTCGGCCGCCGTCACGTCGCCAGTGGCGGCGTGGGCGACAGCCTTGGCGTAGTGGGTCATTGCCGTGGTGACGCAGAAGAGATCGCGGTTGGCGGGCAAGGGCGTGGCGATGATGTCGGCCCAGCGGCCGAAGCGGATCAGCACGTGCAGCTTCATCGGCACGAAGCCCTCGAGCCAGTCGGCCATCGGCGGTGACTCGATGCGCAGCAGCGCCTCCGGCAATGTCGCGATCATCTCGTCGGCGGCCTCCAGTGCGGGCTGCAGCTGGCCCAGGAACATCGCGCCATAGAGCTTGAAGTGGTAGTTGTGGCAGCGATAGAGCGAATAGAAGTTGTTGGCGCCCTGGCGTTCGAGGAACTTGCGATCGGCCTCGATCGCCCGGCCGTTGCTGTCGACAACGTTCTTGTAGAGGCCGCACAGCACGTCGATGTGCGTCGCCATGTGCCGCAGATGGCCGGCATCGGGCACGAGGTCGCGCAGCGCGTCCGCCGCGCGCAGCGCCTTGTGCGGCACGGGCGACATCTCCATGAGGTGGATGTACATGTGCAGCAGGCCGGGATGGTGCATGCCGTGCGGCTGCGCCAGGGCGCGCTCGAGCACGGCGACGGCTTCGAGCGTATCGGCACCGTCGGCCGGCGTGCCGGTCGTGATGTCCCACAACTGCCAGGGCGTGCGGTTCATGATGGCTTCGGCGAACAGCGCCGCGACATCGTGATCATCGCGATGGGCCTGGTAGACCGCGCGCATGGCGCCGGCATAGTCGTCGTTCCAGATCGGCGTGACCTGGTCCGGATCGTTCGACGGATAGCGCTGCGCCAGCGGACCGATCAGCGCCCGCTCGACGGCGCTGGCGCCCGACACCAGATCAAGCGCCCGCCGGGTCGCATCGTAGGCGGTCTGCAGGGACTGTTTGAGATCGACCGTGTCAAAGGCCTTCCATTGCTTGTTGTAGTTCGGGCCGGCGGCGTAGGCGATGCCCCACCAGGCCATGGCGCAGGCGGGATCGCAGGCGGCGGCCTCGCGGAAACAGCGCACGGCTTCTTCGTGATTGTAGCCGTAGCACCAGGCCAGGCCGCGATCGAACCAGACCTGCGCCTCCGCCGATGTCGTCGTGACGGGCCGGCTGTACCGCCCGAGATCATAATAGGCTGTCATCGACCTCCCCCTTGGCCAAGACCGCTGCGGACAGTCTACCGGTTGGCGCGCGCCAGCACCGCGTGCATCAGCACGTTGACGCCGGGGTAGGCATCCTCGGGCGCCATGTGCTCGTTCTCGTTGTGCGAGATGCCCTTGTCGCACGGCGCGAAGATCATCGCCGTGGGGCAGATGCGCGTCATGTTGTAGGCGTCGTGGCCGGCCTGGCTCAGCATCTCGATGCAGGGGATCTTGAGATCCTCGGCGGCGCTCTTGATCAGGCCGATGCAGTCCTTGTCGAACGCCTCGTCGCCGAAGCGCCAGGTCTCGGCGATCTCCATGCGCACCTGGGCGCGCTCGGCCGCCTGCGCCATCGCCGCATCGAACTCGGCCTTCATCGTCTCGGCGCCCGCGACGGTGGGATGACGGAAGTCGAGCGTGAGCAGCGCATATTCCGGCAGGATGCCGGTGAGGTTGGGCCACACCTCGATCTGCGCCGCCGTCGAGCGGCCGCCCTCGGGATGATAGCGCCAGCCCAGCTCGTTCAGCGCCACGATCAGGTAGGCGGCGCCGACCAGCGCGTTGCGGCGCACGTCCATCGCCGCGCCGCCGGCATGGGCGCATTCGCCGTGGATCTTGATGCGCATGCCGCGCGTGGCGTAGCCACCGACCACGACGCCGACCGGGATCTTCTTGGCATCCAGGATCGGGCCCTGCTCGATATGCAGCTCGAAATAGGCATCGACGGTGCGGCCGCCGACCGGCGCCGGGCCGGCATAGCCGATGCGCCTGAGCTCCTCGCCGTAGGTCTTGCCCTGCAGGTCGGTGCGACCCAGCGCCCAGTCGAGCTTGTTGACGCCGGCGAACACGCCCGAGGCCAGCATCGGCGGGTTGAAGCGGGCGCCCTCCTCGTTGGCCCAGTCGACCAGCTCGATGGGGCGGCGCGTCTCGATGCCGGCGTCGTTGAGCGTGCGGATCAGCTCCAGCCCACCCAGCACGCCCAGGATGCCGTCGTAGTTGCCGGCCGCGATCTGGGTGTCGAGATGGCTGCCCACCAGCACCGGCGGCAGGTCGTTCTCGCGTCCCGGCCGGCGCGCGAAGATGCTGCCCATGCCGTCGACGGTGACCTCGAGACCGGCGTCCCGGCACCAGCCGACGAAGAGGTCGCGCATCTGCTTGTCGTCGTCGCCCAGCGCCAGGCGTGAGAGGCCCGCCGTGCGGCCTTTGCCGATCTCGCCCGAGCGCGCCATGGTGTCCCAGAAGCGCTGCTCATTGATGCGAAGCTCGTTGGGTCGGCTGGTCATGCGATGTCCACCGTGGTCGCGTTGATCGGTGAAGACCGTCATAGCACTTCGCGTGCCAGCGAACCACGCGCGGACCGTGGTGGCGGATCAGGCTGGCGCGATGCGGCGGCTCCACAGGCGGCGGATCAACCAGTCCGCCAGCAGCGCCAGCGTGGTCAGCGCGATCAGCAGCGTGCTGACGGCGGCAATGGTGGGCTCGATCTCCAGCATCAGGCTGTTCCAGATCCGCACCGGCAGCGTCTCGGACCGGATGCCGGCGAGGAACAGCGATATGACGACCTCGTCGAACGAGGTCAGGAAGGAGAACAGCGCGCCCGACACCATCGCCGGGAAGGCGAGCGGCACCACCACGCGGCGGAACGCCTGCAGCCGGGTGCAGCCGAACACCATGGCGGCG
>DATEIF010000226.1:0-26652 GCA_035279205.1 Vineibacter sp. | reverse complement strand
CGTCCTTGCCGCCCGGCGTGATCGTCGAGCGCAGGGTGGTGCCGGGCGTATCGCCGGCCAGCAGCAGCTTGCGCTCCAGCAGACCCAGCTTCAGGCGCCGCTCGCCGACCAGCCCTGCCAGCACCCGGCTGATGCGATCGCGCACCGCGTCCGGCAGCTGGGTGACGTCGATCTGCTCGATGAAGCCTTCGACAACCTGCAAGCGCAGCGTCTGCCCGTCGCGCACCTGCTGCGGCGGGATGACGACACGGGTCAGGAAGTAGCCCTGGACGGCGTAGGCGCGCTCGATCGCGGCAGCAACGTCGTAGAGACGGGCCACCGTCACCCGCCTGCCGGTGGCGCCGGCAACCGCAGCGGCGGTGTCGGCATCAAGGGGCAGATACCCGCCGTCGATCCGGATCTGGCCGACCGTAACCTCGATCCGCTCGGCGCCGGGTGGGGCGGTGGTCGGCGCCGTCTCGGGGATGGTGATCGTGCCCGGCGTCGGGGCCTGGACCGGCTGTCCGGAACGCGGGGCCAACTGGCTAGGTGAGGGGACTGATTGCGCGACGACAGCACTACCGTACGCCGAGGCCAGCAGCGACAGGCCGCCGGCGAACCACTTTCTCATCCCGAACCCCGAGTTATTTACATTGGTATAGTAAATTCCTCATGGGTTCGAAATGGGGCCCCGGCTCGGAATGGGCACCTGCGGCTATCGTCGGGATATCGAGCAGCCGCTCAGAAACGTCCGCGCTCGAGCTTGAAGATATCGGGACTGGTGCGGTTGGCGATGTAGCTCACCCGCAGGCTGGCCTGCCCACCCGGCTGCGGCGCCGCCTCGATTCGGCCCTCGGCTTTGCGTTCGACGGCGACACCATCGGCCACGACCTGGACGGCCCCGGTCTTCTCGTCTTCGGCGGCAAACAGCAACAGGGTGCTGGGGCCGATGGGAATGCCGAGATTGACCCGCCCGTCGCGCCACCCGAACTCGTTGAAATAGTTCACCAGCTGGACACCGGCGACGATGTACGGCCCGGTATCGGCCTTGTCGTTCTTGTCGCCCTTGGCGTTGGCGTCGCGCGCCCACACCACGTTGACCTGGATCAGCTTCTTGGACTGGTAGCCCAGGATGTAGATCGCGGTTGCCGGACCGGGTCCCGGGTCCAGCGACGGCACCGACACCATCAGCGCCATGGTGCGTTCGATGGCATTCGAGGTCTGGCGGATATCGTCGGCCTTGACCCCGAAATCCTTCTGGATCGCGGCCTTCACCTCCGCTTCGGTCATGCCGAAGGTGGCCGAACGAAAGCCTTTCACCTCATAGGCCGGCTTGGTGGGTTTGGCCGGCGCCTGCGGCGGCGGTGCCGCGCTGGGCGACGACGGTGCCGGTGCCGGCGTGCCGGGCGCCTGCCCCCACGACGGCATGCCAACCACGGCCAAGGCCGTACCGGCCAACAACGCTACAACCGATTTTGCGATCATCCGACGCGTCCGTACTGTCATTCGTTGTGTCACCAAGCGCTTGGACTGTAGCGCAAATCGGTGCCTGCCGCTCATTGATCTTATCGCTGAGGTTCGTGCCCCATCATCGCAAATGATGCGGCAGCTAATAGACGCCGAGGCTCTTGCGGCGACGGCGACGGATCGCGATGGACAGCACGACCCGGGCGACCAGCAGCACCGACACGCCGACGAGCGCTACCGCCAGGGCACCCTGGACACCCATTCTGTCGAATCGGGAGATGTATGCAAGCGCGGCGGCCACCGCGAGGCTGGCGAGGAATAGAAACAGGCCAAGCCACCACACCAGCAGGCTTGCGCGCTCGTACCAGCGCAGATGGTCACTCCAGTACAATCCGTGGCGCAGGAAGCTCATGATCCGCAATCTCGCCCGACGCCGTCATGCGATCGTTCGTTCCACGCGCTCCAGAAACAGGAAATCGACTCCCCCTGCTTCCCCGAAATTATTTGCCAATATTCGTGTGGATAAGACATTCACAATAGTCAGGTCAGGATTTCAACGGACCAATGATACAGGCCTTTGCATAACCCTCGCAAGGGAACCCGCATCTCGCCCGCTCGGCGGACGACGATGCGATCCGGCAGGCTAAGGAACGAGCATGAAGGCCGTCAGCAGCGTCAAACCGATTCCCAGCCGGATGCCCGGCCGTGTCGGCTTGATCACCGGCGGTGGCGGTGCCGGCTCGACGGGCAGCGTCGCGCTCGGCCGCACCTCGTCGTCGTTGACGAGAACCTTCCGGATCGCCTCATTGATTCGAAACGACTCCGGGTCGATGGACGGGTGGATATCCACGACCGTGCTGGTGTTGTAGACGGGCCGCACGGGCACCACGCTATGCCGGCTGAGCGCCAGCGCCTGGGACGGGACGGCAACCGGCGCTCGAGACGGTGGCAGCGCCGGTGCCGACGCCGGCACGCTCGATGACGGCTGATGCTGTGCCAGCTCAAGCAGCCTGTCGCGCTCCGCCGAATCCAGACGCAACGCAACGCAGACGCGATCCAGGAAAGCGGCGGAGACCTGGATATCGCGGCCCTGCTCGAACCACGTGTACCAGGTGACACTGACCCCGGAGAGCTGGGCGACTTCCTCTCGGCGCAGGCCCGGTGTGCGGCGGCGAGAGCCTGCCGGCAAACCGACATCTTGAGGTTTTGTCCGCATGCGACGTTCGCGGACGAATTCGGAAAGAGCGCGCCGCGCTTCGATTCGCTGGAGACTGGCCATGGTTGTGGTCCCGTGCGGCGGGGTTATCCCGTGGTAACACCAAGACTCGCCGGGGACTAACGGACAGCAAAGCCGTCAGTCACATGATCCCGGCGCGCGTGCAGGCGTGACGGGCGAAGCGTCACGGCGGCCAGCGCTCGCGTGTTCGGGTGATAACCGATGCCGCCCATAGCGGCCCAGCCGCGAAATAACCCGCGGCAGCACATGAATAAGAAGCACGCATGATCCACCCCGTCGGATCAACGCACACACATCCGAAAAAAACGTTGCCGATTGCGTTGACGATGTTGCCGGCGATCGAGCGCACACATCGATGCCGGAGAGGGGTGCTGACAATCTAGAACTTCTTGCCGGCTTTGCAAATTGCAATGTCGAGAAAAGAACGCGGTTTAATTTTCGAATGACGAGAATGCTGTCGTGCCTCGACACGCGCGCGGCACGACAGCTCTTTCGAGCCAGGCGGCGTCAGCGCGCTTCGGTCCAGCTTTCGGAGAACGCCAGCGCACAGGTGCTGAACGGGCGCCCCTCACGCTCGCGGGCCCAGGGGCTGCCCTTGGCGTCGACGCCGTTGCGCGACAGGCGGGCGGCCAGCGACGGAATGAGAACGGTGCACACACCATAGGGCCGCCCCGGCGTGGCGTTCGGCTGGGTATGGATCAGCAGCGGGTCGCCGATCTCGTGCCAGGTCAGCGCGATCTCCTCACCCGGCGCCGAGACCCGCTCGGTCCAGAAATAATGCGGATCGCCCGACTTGCTGAACGTCGCGTCAACCACCGGGATCGTCGTGTCCAGCAGCTCGGCATTGAGCATGCCCTGCACGGTCTTCTGCAACCAACGCGCCATGGCGATGTTGTCGGAGTAGATCCGCCAGCGGTTCTCGGTCAGTTCACTCTTGAGGTAAAGGACATGCCCCGGTCCGGCCGGGCAGAACAGAATGCGCCAGAAGCTGGCGTCGGTCGTGTTGGCGTCACCGTCCTTGGCACTCAGCCGGATGAACGGGTTCTCGCCCGTGAGGATCACGCGATTGGGGTCTGCGGTGGACATGGCAGCGGGCTCCGGTTGATCAAAAGGAATGCGGCCCAGCCTGAAGGTAACAGGCACCAACAGTGGCAGGCACACATGACAGGGAAAAGTCCACGAAGGAGCGGCTGGCGGCTCTTCACTGCAGCGTCAGCGCCCGGCTGAATAGTGGCGCTTTCATTCAACCCATGGAAAGAACTTTTCCGACATACCCGCCCTGACATGACCGGCATGTGATCGTCTCAGCCGCTGATTGGACGCATACTCGGACCCGTAAAGCCCCTTTTGCGAGGGAGGTTTTGATGCAGCGACGTCGACTCATGGCTCTGTCGGCCGGTGCGCTCGCCATGCCGGCGCTGGTGACGGCGCCGGCTCGTGCGGCCGTGGAAACCCGCGAGCAGCATGGCTATCGCATCCGCACTTTTGGCGTGCGCGCGGGTTCCGGTTCGCGTGACGTGGCGTGCAACAGCAATGGCACGGTGTGGTTCTGCGGCCAGCGCGACGGCACCTTGAATTTGCTCGATCCACGGGACGGCGGGCTCAAGGTGATCCCGCTGGGCGCCAACGCGGCACCGCACGGCGTGGTGGTCGGACCCGACGGGGCAGCCTGGGTGACCGAAGGCGGCCAGAATGCGATTGCCCGCGTCGATCCGCGCGATCATCGCATGCAGCTCTGGAAGCTGCCCGCCGACAAGCCCAGCAGCAACCTCAACACGCTGGTCTTCGACACCAGCGGCGTCCTGTGGTTCACCGGTCAGGGTGGTGTGATCGGCCGTTTCGAGCCTGCGAGCGAACGCATGCAGGTGTGGGACGCACCGCGCGGCTATGGTCCCTACGGCATCACGCGCACGCCGCAGGGCACGATCTGGTACGTGTCGCTAGCCGGCAACTACCTCGCCCAGATCGACCTCGCCTCGGGCACGCCGCGTGTGGTCGAGCCGCCGACGCCGCAGCAGGGCGCGCGTCGTGTCTGGTCGGACAGCCAGGGCCGGCTGTGGATCAGCGAGTGGAACAGCGGCCATGTGTCCCGGCACGATCCGAAAGACGGCAGCTGGAAGACGTGGAAGCTGCCCGGCGAGCGGCCACGCTGCTATTCGGTCTATGTCGATGACCGTGACGCCGTGTGGCTGACCGACTTCGCCGCCAACGCCATCGTGCGCTTCGACCCGAAGACCGAGACCTTCCTGTCCTTCCCGTCGGACAAGCCGGGCGCCAACGTGCGCCAGATGGCCGGTCGCCCCGGTGAGGCCTGGGGCGGCGAGTCGGGGACCAACCGCATCGTCGTCATCGACAAGCCGCTGGCCTGAGCGATGCGGGCCTGGCTGGTCGCGGCGTTCATGTTGGCCACGGCCGACGGCGCGCACGCGCAGGCGTGCGCGCCGCAGGCCTTTGTCCCCTGCCAGGCCTGTCACGCGCTGTCGGCCGACGCCGGCCAGAAGCCCGGACCGCAGCTGGCGGGTGTGATCGGCCGGCCCGTGGCCGGCGATCCGGCCTTCGACTATTCGCCAGCCCTGCGCGTCGCTCGCGACAAAGGCGACGTCTGGACCCGCGACAAGCTCGATACGTTCCTGAGCGATCCCGAGGCCATGTACCCCGGCCAATGGATGGGCAGCCCGCCGATCCGCGATGCTGCCGTACGCGCCGCTTTGCTGTGCGTACTGGGCGGCGGCTCCTGATCGGGCCGCCCGGACATCAAATTCTCCACAGCCTCAGGCACCGAAGATGGCAATACCGCCCTGATTGCCTTCTTTGGGGGCTTGATGACTTAGAATACTAATGATTTGATAACACAGTAAAAAGCCCCGAAACATGCGGTTTTCGGGGCCTCCGGAGCTCACACCTGACTTTGACAGTTGTCATGAAAGAAACATCAAGTCGCCCCGGCAATGCCGTGACAGTTGCCACGATATGCCGCATTCGGACTGCATCAACCGCCCCCTCGTAACTGCGTATGGGGAGGGTGCCTGTGTCGCATGCCCAGCAGGAAAACGGTGTGATCCACGACGATGTGGTGGCAGAAGCGCCGGAGTTACAGGACGGCCGACGGCTTCGCGGCCGGGCCACCCACGACAAGATGGTGAATGCCTGCCGCACGCTGATGCGGCGCGGCGTGCTGCGGCCCACCGCACCGGATGTGGCGTCGATCTCCGGCGTGGCGACGCGTACCGTGTTCACGCACTTCAAGGACATCCGCTCGCTCTACGCCCAGGCGATCGAGGAGCAAGAGCTGATCGACACCCTGTTGAGCCGGCTGCCGACCGATCGCAGCGAGCTGTTCCGGGTGATGCTACTGCGCGATCACATCCTGCTGCCGGCGTAGTGCCGGCGACCGGCGCCGCGCGCTCCCGGGCACCAGCGTACCCGGGAGCGGCGCCACCGCCATCAGAGCAAATCGCCGCCGCAGGCACCGGCCGTGGTGCCGGTCGCCTTGAAGGCCTTGATGAGGTTGCGGCCGGTGGTCCATTTGTGGACCTCGTCCGGCCCGTCGACCAGACGCTGCGAGCGGATGCGCGTGTACCAGCCGGCCAGCGGCGTATCCTGCGAATAGCCCAGCGCGCCATGGAGCTGGATCGCGGTGTCGACGACCTTGTGCACCATGTTGGCCAGGAACACCTTGGCGATGCCGTTCTCCTGGCGGATGTCCATCTTGTTTTCCGCCTTGTAGGCGATGTGCAGCAGCATCAGGCGCGCGATGTAGAGCTGGCTGGCGCATTCGGCGAGCATGAATTGCACGGCCTGGCGCTCGTCGAGCTTCTTGCCGAACGTCGAGCGGCTGGTGACGTGCTTGGTCGCCATGTCGAGCGCGCGTTGCGCCATGGCGACGTTGTGCATGCCATGCCGCAGCCGGCCGTAGGCCAGGCGATGCTGGCCCATGCTGAAGCCGTTGCCCTCGCCACCCAACAGGTTCTCGGCCGGCACCTCGAGATCCTTGATTTCGATCTCGGCATGGCCGCCGCCCATGATGTGGGTCAGCGGGCCTTCGATCGCCATGGTCGGGATGTTGCGCTTGATGCGGTAGCCCGGATTGGGCAGCTCGACCAGGAAGGTCGAGAACTGCCGATGGCGCGGCGCGTCGGGATCGGTCTTGGCCATCACCAGCGCGATGTCGGCCGCGGTTGCCGCCGATGAGAACCACTTCTCGCCGTTCAGCATATATTTCTCGTTGCCGACCTTGTCGGCGCGCGTCTGCATGCCGGTGGCGTCGGCGCCGGCCGCCTTTTCGGTCATCGAGTAGCAGATGCGCTTCTCGCCGTTGAGCAGCGGCTTGAGGAACTTCTCCTTCTGCAGTGGCGTGCCGTGCTCCAGAAGGGTCAGCATGGTGGCGTCGTCGGGTCCCTGCGTGTTCATCGACAGCGCGCCGAGGTGACTCTGACCCAGCTCCATCTGCACCAGCGCGTTGGCCAGCGGTCCCAATCCCATGCCGCCATATTCCTTGGGGATGAAGGGACACCATAGGCCCTGCGCACGCGCCTTCTGCCGCAGCTCGGCCAGCACCGTCTTGTAGTCGGCGCCGTCGATCAGGCGCTTCTCGGCCGGGATGCATTCGTCCTGTACCCATTGGCGCACCCGCTCGCGCATCGCCTTGGCTTCGGCCGGGATCTCGAAATCAATCGTCATGGTGTCGCCTCCTGGAAATTAGGGATCGCCGACAGAGTATGATCCTCGCCCGGCACGGGTCCACACGCGCGGCATCGTGGTTCGTCTGGCAAAACCGCGGCCTGCCGCGACAGGCGTTTCGTCGGAACGCATCACGTGAGACACTTTTATCAACGAAGTCGGGAGGCCTGCCGTGACGGCGTCGATCGGGACCATCTGCGCACGCGTGGCGCTGGCTTTGGCGTTGATCCTGCGCCTGAACGGGATCGAGCCGGCCACGGCACAGACAGGCTTTCCGTCGCGGCCCATCACCATCGTCGTCAACTTCACGCCGGGTGGCCCGCTCGACATCATGGCACGGTCGGTGGCCCAGGACGTGGCCCGAGCGCTGGGCCAGCCCATCGTCGTCGACAACCGCGCCGGTGCCGGCGGTGTCATCGGCGCCAACGTGGTGGCCAAGAGCGCGCCGGACGGCCACACGATCCTGTTCTCCATCGACACGCCCTTCACCGTCGGTCCCAGCCTGGGGCAACCGCTGCCGTTCGCGCTGACGGATTTCAAGCCCCTGCTGGTGCTCGCCGTGTCCGGTCTGACTATGGGCACGCATCCCAGCCTGGGCCTGGCGACGGCGCAGCAACTCCTCGCCAAGGGCAAAGCCAGCGACGTGACCTTCGCCTCGGGCGGCAACGGTTCGCCCGGCCATCTCGCCGCGGCCATCCTGAAGGAGAAGGCCGGCATCAAGGCGATCCATGTCCCCTACAAGGGCAATGCCCAGGCCGTCGGTGCCGTCGTCGCCGGCGAGGTCAACGCCGGCGTGCTGGCAACGCCTGGCATGCTGCCGCACATCCAGGCGAGCCGCGTCACGCCGATCCTGGTGACCAGCCGCGCCCGCTCGCCGCTGCTGCCGCAGGTGCCCACGGCCGCCGAAGCCGGCCTGCCCGATGTCGAGCTGGAAGTGCTTTATGTGGCGCTGGTACCGGCGGCGACGCCCGAGCCGGTGGTCCAACAGCTCACGGCGGCGCTGCAGGCCGCCATGGCAAAGCCCGAGCTGCAGGCCCGGCTGGTCCAGCTCGATCTCAATCCGGCGCAGGAAGCCGGTGCCGCGGTGACGGCACGGCTCGATGCCACCCGCAACCGCTATGCCGGCACCATCAAGGCCGCCGGCATGAAGGCCGATTGATCATGCCCACCAATTTCATCTTCATCCTCGCCGACGATCTCGGCCATGCCGATCTCGGCTGCTACGGCGGCCGCGCACCGGTCTCGCCGAACCTCGATCGCATGGCCGCCGAGGGACTGCGCTTCACCCAGGGCTACGCCAATTCGCCGGTGTGCTCGCCGACCCGCTTCGCACTGATCACCGGCCGCTATCAGTACCGCCTGCGCGGCGCAGCGGAGGAGCCGCTGACCGGGCGCTATCGCGGCGACAAGATCGTGGGCCTGCCGCCCGAGCATCCCACCCTGCCCTCGCTGCTGCGCAGCGCGGGCTATCGCACGGCATTGATCGGCAAGTGGCACCTGGGCTACGCGCCGCATTTCGGTCCGCTGCTGAGCGGCTACGAGGTGCATTTCGGCCCGATGTCGGGCGGCGTCGATTACTTCACGCACACCGACCTGACCGGCAAGCCCGACCTCTGGCGCAACGGCGCGCCGGTCAGCGAGCATGGCTACCTGACCGACCTGCTGTCGGACGAAGCCGCCGCCTTCGTGCGCCACTGCGGCCGCGACCGGCAACCCTTCCTGCTGAGCCTGCACTACACAGCGCCGCACTGGCCGTGGGAGACTCGTGACGACGAACACCTCGCCGGACCCCTGATCGGGCGCATCGCGCATAATCACGGCGGCAATATCGCCACCTACCGGCGCATGATCCATCACATGGACGAAGGCATCGGCCGTGTGCTGGCAGCACTGGCCGACAGCGGACAGGCCGACAACACCCTGGTCGTGTTCACCAGCGACAACGGCGGCGAGCGCTTCTCCGACAACTGGCCGCTGGTCGGCGGCAAGATGGACCTGACCGAAGGCGGCATCCGCGTGCCCTATATCGCGCGCTGGCCCGCCGGCGTCCGGCCTGGGCTCACCAGCCAGCACTGCATGACGATGGACTGGGCGGCGACCATGCTGGATATCGCCGGCGTCGCGCCGCACCCGGACTTTCCGCTGGATGGGCTGTCCTTACGGCCCGTGCTCGCAGCGCCGGACCAGGTGATCGAACGCCATCTCTTCTGGCGCATGAAGCACCGGCAGCAGAAAGCCTATCGCCACGGCGACTGGAAATGGCTGCAGATCGACGACAACGACTACCTGTTCAATGTGGCCCGCGACGAACGCGAACGCGCCAACCAGAAGACGGTCGATCCCGAGCGCCATGCCGCCATGGCGCACGCCTTCGCCCGCTGGGAAACCGAGATGCCGGCCATCCCGGACGACGCCCGGGCGCACCTGGTCTACACCGATGCCGACATGCCGCAGCGCTGAATTTTTCGGACTGCGGGCGTCCACGCCCGCACTCGCTCGGAGCGAAGCGCAGAGCGAAAGATTGTCGGCGCTGGCGCGCCGATGCGGGCGTGGACGCCCGCGGTCTGAATGAACGACCGCTACTGCGGCTCGATGCGGGCGATCTTCACGTACTGTGCCCATTTCGCGCGCTCGGCACGGTCTTCCTCGGTGCACTGCGCAAGGTCGAGCTTGCGCGGCGTGAGGGCAAACTCCTCGACCAGCCGCTTGTTGATGGCGGGCGACAGGATCGCCTCGTTGATCAGCCCGTTCAACGTCTGCTTGATGTCGTCGGGCACGGCGCGCGGCACGGCAATGGCGAGGAAGCCCGTGGTGCTGAAATCCGCGAACGTCTCGGACAAGGCCGGCACGTCGGGATAGAGCGGACTGCGCTTGGGCAGTGAAATGGCCAGCGGCCGCGCCTTGTTGGCGACGACCTGGCCGCGGGCGGCGGTCAGGTCGACGAACATGAAGTCGATGGCGCCGGCGTAGAGATCGGTCCAGGCATTGCCGATCGCCTTGTAGGCCACGCCCTGCCAGGCGACGCCGGCCCGCTTGGCCAGCACCTCCGACGGCACCTGCGAGCTGGCATTGAAGTAGCCGAAGTTGAGCTTGCCCGGGTTGGCCTTCGCGTGCGCCAGCAGATCGGCCATGGACTTGAACGGGCTGCCGGCCGGCACGACCAGGAACGCGCCGCTGGAGCCGATGATGCCGACAACCTGGAAGTCCTTTTCCGGATCGTAGCCTGGGTTCTTGTACATGTGGATGTTGGCGGCGTTGGTCGACGTCGTGGCCAGCATGAGCGTGTAGCCGTCGGGCGCCGCGCCCTTCACCGCCAGCACGCCGACGATGCCGTTGGCGCCGGGCTTGTTCTCGATCACGAAGGGCTGGCCGGTCTTGTCCTCGATGTACTTGCCGACCAGGCGCGCCGTGATGTCGCCCGAGCCGCCGGGCGCGAAGGGCACGATGATATGCACGGCCTTCGCCGGCCAGGCCTGGGCCCGTGCAGGTGCTGCGGCCAGCCCCGCGACGAGCACGAGAAACGAGCGGCGAGCAAACGATACAGTGTGCGTGACCATGATGGCGAAGCTTAACGCAAAGCTGCGCGCCGCATCGCTGGTCGTTGGTCGCGCGTTCGTCAGGCAAAACCGCGCCGCGCCGCGATCGGCGCCGCCGAGCGTTCGACGATGCCCCGTTCCCCGGCATGCCGGCTGCGGTGCGACTTTCGTGGCAATTCCCGGCATGTGATTGGAAAACGCACTCATCAGGCCCATGTAGCTTGTAAAGTAAGCTCCTGTGACTGGATGCAAGGCTTATCCACTCTTTGGACTGCTGGATTTCCTTCATGGCGGACTTCACCCCCTTGCCCGTCCACCCGGACTCCCTGTCAACGCAGGGAGTGATCAACGCCGGCGGGTCGGCCGCCGATCGGACGGCAATCATCAAGGTGAAAGCGCCGGAACCCTCGCCCTCTCTGACGCCACAGGCCAGCTACCGTTACTTGACCGACGCTGAGTGGAACGAGATCGCGGTTCGAAAGGTACTGCAGGTCTTTGCCTACGGCGGCTTTGCCAGCGACGCTCAAATCCAGGCCTGGGCGGACATGCCCCCCGTGTCGGCCATTGCGCAGATGCTGACCTTCGACAAAGTCAATCTCAAGCTGTCGCCAGCAGACCTTTACGATCGTCTGGATCTGGTCGATTCGACATTGATCGGGATCTCGCGCCACTTCAGCAGCGGCGCCAGCCGAATTCCCGGAGACGAGAAAACTCGGTATCGGTACAGCACCCTGCACTCTGCCAGCCGGTGCTGGTACAAGATGATGTGCCTGCGTGGGATCAACCCGGTTCGCAATCGCATCGGCTACTGGGCCACCAACTACCACATGGCCGCCAACTTCAACGCCTCGGTGAGCCAGGACCAGCTCTACGACTACTACGACATGATCATGAACGCGTTGGCGGCGGATCTGAGCTTCGACCAGGTATTGGCGAAGGCCGCGGTCCACTCCGCCATGGCTGTCCAGTACAGGCATTACCGTTACAGGAACTACGACTTCGGCAACTACTTTCGTCCCGACGGCAGCTGGCATGGCAATGAGAATTTTGGCCGCGAATTTTTTCAACTCTTCTTCGGCATCCTCGGCTACTCCAAGGCCTATACCCAGGAATACCATGAGAAGATCACCATTCCGCAAATGGCCCGCGCGCTGTCGGATATCTGGCTGACGTATCACGACGGTGCCAATGCCGGCTGGGACGTCAAAGCCACCTATGGCACAGCCGGACAATTCAAAGGACCGCTTGAGATTCTGGGCGCTGCGGTTCCCGGCGAAACCGCGGTGGATCGCGTGAACGTTGTTGCGCCCAGGGCCATTGCCAACGACGAGAGCCTGCGTAATCTGCCGGTGCGCATCGTCCGGTTCATCGCAGACGAAAACATGACGCCTGAGACCGCCGCGGGCCTCGCCGACTTATGGGGCAGACTGCCGAAGAAGAGTTTGCTCGATTTCCTGCGCCACTACGCGATTTCCACGCTCTTCCACAATCCCCGCCGGGTAAAATATTGGAATACCATCGAGCGCAATCTCTTGCACACCAACATGGTTACCACCAGCAACTACGAAACCTATCGCGATTTCTATCGCGTGCGCGATTTCATCGAGGCCGAGGGCCAGAAGATCTTCAGTCTCGACCACAACGTTTTCGGCGGCCAGACGGGACTGGATGCCGCCAACAATTCCAAGACCTTCAAGCTCAGCTACGATCGTGCCATCGAGCGCGGCTATTATTATATGCGCCAGAAAGACGGCACCGGCTGGCGCAAGGATTGGGGTGCGCTGGTGCCCGGCGATTCGGTGGTGGCGACGACCGAGTGGCTGTGGAAACGTTTTATCGCCGACGGCCCGTCCAAAATGGGCTTGATGGAGCGCTACCATCTCTACGCGCTGGTGGGTGCGGGTGTCGACCTTGCCTGGTACGTCAACCCGGCGGATCCCTACCATGTCTTTACGGAGAGCGAACTTGCCGCCGGCGAAAGCGGATCGTCATCGGCCCTGGGGCGAAAACTTCAAGCATTGCGCAACATGGCCACGGGGTTGCGGAGCACCAACGCACGCACGCGGGCCGCAGCCAACGGCAAGATGGGCGCCGCCATCGCGTTTTTGATCGCCCTTCCGCAGGCCTTTGCCCAAGTGGGCCAATAGGGCGGGGTCGACATGGCGGAGACACTCAATCGCAGGGAGCTTCTGACACGAGTTCCGCCGACACTGGCGACACTTCACGCCCTCGCTGGCCTCTGGCCGCAGCGGGCCCTTGCGGCACCTCCTGCCATCTCCGGAAAGTTTCTCCTGAATGTTCATCTCGACGGCGCGCCCGACATGCGCCACGTCTTTGCACCGAAGCCGGATCCCGACGCCGCTTCGCCCGCCCACCAGTTCTGGAAAGCAAGAAGCGCTGTCTACGGTATCGGCCAGGATTTCAACTCCTGGACCAACGCTTTCAGCGCCGTCTATGACCCGGTTTCCTTCAGCGGTGTGGATTTTGGCATCCTGAAGGAGGCGGGTTGGCTCAAGCGCCAATGGGATCTGGGTCGTGTCGCGATCATCAACAACGTTTTCGTCTCGGACAGTCGCGATCATGTCTTTGGCAGTGTCGTCGTGCAAACCGGCTACACCAACCTGGGCGGGACTGATCGCAATCGCGACGGTTTTGGCGGTCGCCTGGTCAAGGCACTGAACGCCAATGTGATCGGCTTTCACGGCGCCACCCAGTTCTGCTATGCGCCTCATCCGAGCGATCCCACCGGTCATACCCTGGATCGGATCATCAGCGTAGAGAACGCCCGCCGCATGGGCTTCCATCAAAGCAACGGCCGGCGTGTCAACCGGGTCGACACCGATAGTGACGCCGTGGTGGAACGCTCGCTGGAAAGTTTCTACAGGGGAAAGGATCCTCTGGCCCTGCATCCCGCTCATCGCAATTTCCCGACCTTTGAACAGCTCTACCGAGCGCTGGGCAAACAGATGACCGATCGTCTCGCGCCCATCGTGACTCCCGAGGCCCTGGTCAAGCTGGCCGTTCGCGACGGCAACGTGAGAAACGAGTTTCGTGCCTGCTACGAGTCCCTCCTGTGCGCCGACATCCTGAATCTGCGTGCGGGCTACATCTTCTATGGCGGCTGGGACACCCACGACGCCCAGTTGGGCAAGATCAAAGAGCTGGTCACCGACCTGTTTGGCGACAGCAAGGCGCTGGATTCGCTGTTCTCAAGCCTGGAGGCCAACCACCCTACGGCCGCCGACAACATGACCATGCTCCTGGCTGGCGAGTTCGGGCGCAAGTTGCGCGCCAACGAAGCTCGCGGGACCGACCATGGCATCGGCAACAGCGTGCTGGTGATCGGCAAGCAGGTGCGCGGCGGACTTTACGGTAGCATGTTCCCGCAGAGCGAAGTCGGCGGCGGCGTCGACAACCTTTATGGCTATGACAACGCCGGCGGCGAAATCCAGGGACTGACCGCACTCGAACATGTCTACGGCGTGGTTGCGGAGCACATTCAACACGGCATCGGCACGGCGGTCAGTCCGAGAATGAACGCCGTGATGGTCGAACGTGGGGGGCTGCTGACCAGCCTGTTCAAATAGGCGCGACGCGGTGATGCGAGTCAGCCGGGTTCCATTCCTAGCGAGCCTCGTAAGCGGCCAGGAAGTTGTTGATTTTCGTTGCCAGCTCGCCGACATGGCGGGTGATGCACGTGGCGTGATCACCCGTCAGGGGTTCGTAGCGGACGCTGCGGGCCAGCGGCTTCCAGGCGTGGGAGGCGTATTCCCGCTTGGGAGCCATCTCCTCACTGAGCAGACAATGCACATCGGCGCCAATCCGGGGCGGCAGGTATTTCGCCATGGCGTTGAAGTAGGCGCTCTGCAGCGTGCCCGCCCATCCAGGCGCCATCGCCGAGAAATGCCTGCTGCGGACGCGACGCAGCAGGCGTGGAAAGAAGGCGAGCTCCTTGTTCAAAACCGAGCGCGAGAGAGTCCAAACGATCGGCATGCCGCTCTGGCGCACCTTGTCGCCAATCGAGCGCGGCGCGATGCCGCTGAATGCGCTCAACGCGCGCGCGATGAACCGTATCGAGGCGTGGGCATTGACGGAGTAACTGTCGATGAGGATCACGCTTTCGACGTCGCGACCGATGGACTCCAGTTCATGGGCAACGGCCCAGGCAGTCAAACCACCATGGCAGAAGCCGGCCAGCCGAAAGCTGCCTTCCGGTCGAGCCGACTGAAGCTCCGTCAGATATGAACGGGCCATTTCCTCGATCGTCGCGCCGCCCGATGCCTTATCGACATTTGAATGGACCAGGAAGACCGGTGCATCACCCCTCAGCAATTCAACGAGCCTGAGCGCGTAGAGACCCAGGCCATTGTAGTCGCCGTGGAACAGGAACAGTGGCGGGCCGTCGCCATCGCGCAATCGGGTAATGAGCTCGCCTTCGACCCTGGCGTCGCCAACCAGCGCGACGGCAAGCCGGCGAATGGAAAGCTCGGCCCTGATATCCGCCATGGAGACGCTCCGGCGGGTGATCTCCTCGAGCTCCAGCAACATGTCGGTCGCCAGCAACGAGTCGCCGCCGATCTCGAAGAAATCATCGTCGATGCTGATGTCCGTCCGCTTCAACAGGCGATACCAGACCTCGGCGATCAAGACCTGCAGCGGCTCCACGGGCGGCTCGATCCGCCGGCTCTGATCGGCCCACGCAGCGGAAAGCTGAGGCCGCGAGATCTTGCCCGTGACGCCCAGCGGCAGGCTCTGCAGCACCGCGATGTGCCTGGGCATCTGAAATGGCGCCAGACGGTCATAGAGGAAATCGAGCAGCTCGGATGACGTCGTCGCTGTTCCCGGCTTCAGCGTCACCGCCGCGGCGACATTCTCGCCCAGTCGCGGATGCGGCACGGCAAAGGCGGCGGCCTCCCTCACGGCGGGGTGCAACAGCAAAGCCTTCTCGACGTCGTAGGGCGAGATCTTCTCGCCGCCGCGATTGATGATTTCCTTGGTGCGCCCGACGACCGTCAGGAAGCCGTCGGTGTCGACTTTTCCGACGTCACCGGTGACCAGCCAGCCGTCCTGCAAACCGCTGGGAACGCCCTCGATGTCGGTAAGGTAGCCCGGCATGATGCTGGGCCCGCGCAGGATGACCTGGCCGACCTGGCCCGCCGGCAGGAACGCGCCGTCGTCGCCCCGGATCGCGAGTTCCCCCGGTGGAATGCGGCCGACCGTTCCCGGCCGGACGTCGCCCGGCGCCAGGGACGGAGCTGTCATCATCCCGGCCTCGGCAAGCCCGTAGAACTCGCGCACCGGCACCCCGAGCACAGTCTCGAGCTCGCTGCGTACCGCCTCCGAAATGTACGAAGCGGTCGACAGCACGAAGCGCAAGGAGTGTTGCAACTGCCCCGCCGGCAGGGTTCGCATCTTCTCGAGCACCGATATCAGGAACGCTGGCGCCGCCGTCAGCCACGTCGGCCGGGCATCCATCACCCATCGATCGAATTCGGTCGGATTGGTGGTGGCTGGCATGACCACGCTGCAGCCGATCAGCAGCGGCACCAGCAGCGTCGCCTTGAAACCGGCGTTGTAATAGATCGGCAGAATACAGGCCGACCGGTCCGCCGGCGTCAGGCCTAGCCATGCCTCCATCTTCCGCGCCATCTCGATCAGGTTCCCGTGCGTCACGGGCACGCGCTTGGCCACGCCCGTGGTGCCGGAGGTCCTGAAGATGACCGCCACCGAATCGGCGTTCAGCGGTGCATCCGGCCGGGGCCGACGGTTCGGGCTGAGCTGCCGCAGCACGACGTCGTCGAACGATGCTCCGGTCCTGGAGATCTGGAAGAGAGCAGAGGTCTCCCTGATGCTGTCGGTCCACGCCGGTATCTCGGCGTCGCCGGGCAGGATCAGGACGTCGGGCCTGAGTATCGCCAGCTCGGATGCGAGATCGGTCATCGACAGATTGGGATTGATCGGCAGCATCGTCGATACGCAGCACGCCGCGAGACTGGCGACAGCGGCCTCGGGACCGCGCGGCAAGGCGATGCCGACGCGCGACGACGGACCGACACCGCTCGCCCGGAGCTGATCGCCGATCAGGCGGATATGACGATCGAGCGCGCCAAACGTCAGGGGCGCGATGCCGTCGCACTGCAGTGCCGGCGCCTCCGGATCGCGCCGCGCATGACTTGCAAGGACGGCACTGATTATTTCTGATTGTGACACTGGTTCGCCCAATTCATTCTCCACGACGGTCGTCGTTGATGCGTGCCCAAAGACAGGCCGCGGGCTTCTTAAAGTATGAATGGCGCCGACATGGTCGTTCTTCGGATGGTGGACGGCCGGATTTGATCCTTACTTGGTACACGATCTGAAGCCTTTTGGGGCCGGCGACACTCTTTTGCCTCACAATGATCACGTTCGCCGGCCGGGTGAGGCATTTCCGTTTGCGCGCCGCCAAGCAACAATGGTCAGCGCCGCCCGGATCCCGGAGGTGTGGGGCTTGTCGCCGGTCGCTTCACCGAATTCTCCCCAGCCAAAACATTCTCAGATACCGGAGGCGCCATGAAACGCCGGGCTATTTTTCCATTTGTCACCAGTCTGCTGGCTGCCCCTGCCGCCTTCGCGTGGCCCGATCAGCCACTTCGTGTGGTCGTACCATTCACCCCGGCCGGCGGCCCCGACATCATCGCGCGCTATATCGCCGAGCGGCTGTCACCGCGGGTGGGCCAGCCGGTGGTGGTCGAGAACATTCCCGGCGCATCGGGCAATATCGGCAGCCAGGTCGTCGCCCGCGCCAAACCTGACGGCACCACGCTGATGTCGTCGGTCAACACGCTGGTCATGAACGTCAGTCTCTACAGAAACCTGCCCTACGATCCGGTCGCGGACTTCGCACCGATCAGCCTGACCGCCTGGGGTACGCTGGTGCTTGTCGCGCATCCCAGTCAGCAACCTGACACGCTCGATGCGCTGATTTCACTCGCAAAAGCCAAACCAAGAGCACTCAACTACGGCAGCCCGGGCGTCGGCACGCCGCATCATCTCGCCATGGCGCTGCTCGAGACGACCGCCGGCATCGAGATGCTGCACGTGCCGTACAAAGGCGCTGCCGGCGCCCTGCAGGATATCCTGGGCGGTCAGATCGGCTACATGTTCCTGCCCGTCCACGTTGCCGCGACCTACATCAACAGCGCCAGGCTCAAACCGCTGGCAGTCGGCAGCCCTCAGCGTGCAGCTTTGCTGCCCCAGGTGCCGACCCTGAGCGAGGCAGGCCTCAAGGATGTCGACGTCGACATGTGGTACGCGTTCTTTGCGCCCAAGGGCACGCCGGCCGACGTTGTCGACCGGCTGAACAAGGATATCGTCGCCATCCTCGACGCCCCGCAAACAAGAGCGGCGTTCGAGGTGCAAGGCCTTGTCCCCGCCACCTCCACGCCTGCGGCACTCAGCGAGATCGTGACCCGCGACCTCAAACGCTGGGCCGACGTGATCGCCAAGCGCGGCATTCAACAGGAATGAGGATTGCGCACGCATTGCCTTCAGTAGGCAACGGCGCCTTCAGGTGAGGCGCCAGTAAGTGCGACCCCGCACGTGGCTGGTCATTGCGGCATCAGCAGGCGGGCACGCGGGCGCGACACGGTCTGGCGGCCGCGCTTGAAGGCGGCCAGCACCGGCGCGACGGTCGCGACCGCCATCGCCGGAGTCGGGGCATCGATGATCACCAGATCAGCCGGGTTGCCGACCTTCAAGCCGTAGTCGGTGACGTTCATCAGTTGCGCCGAACGCTGCGAGATCATGGCGAAGAGCTCGGCCAGGCGATCGGGTTGCCCCACCTGCAGGATGTTGGCGTGCAGATTCGCCATCCTGACCAGCGAGCCGTCGCCGAACGGCGTGAAGGGGTTGAGGATGTTGTTCGAGGATATCGAGCAGTTGCAGCCCTGCTCGACGAAGAGGTTCGCATCGGCCACGCAGCGCGGCACGTTGTGATCGGTATGGCGGGCGAGCACAAAGAGATCGGTGGAGGGCAGCACGGTGACGGCCACGCCGACATCGGCGAGCCGCCGGGCGATCTCCATCTGGCGCGCCGGCGGCAGCCCCGCCAGCTTCGTCATGTGGCCCGTCGCCACACGTCCGCCGAGCTTGAAGCGCTCGACCAGATCCGCCACCAGATGCGTATCGAGGCTGACCGGATCGTGGCCGGAATCGATGTGCATATCGATATCGACATCGAAGCGCCGCGCCAGCTCGAAGACGCGGTTGATCTGGCCCGGGTGGTCGACATCGTAGTTCGGCGCCGCGCCGATCACCCTTGCCCCCATCTCGAGGCCTTTGACCAGGGCGGCGTCGGCAGCGGGCGCGTTGGTCAGGCCTTCCTGGGCGAACACACAGATTTCGAGGTCGACAGCCCAGGCATATTCCCTGGCGAGGACCAGCAGCGCCTCGACGCCCTTGACGCCGACCGGCTCATCGATTTCGGCGTGCGTGCGGATGCGCGTAGCGCCGTGCTTGATGCAGCCTTCCAGCGTTTCCTTTGCCCGCCGATAGATGTCTTCGACCGTGAACGTCGCCTTCGCGGCCTGCACGCGCCGCATATGGTCAGGCTGCCCGCGGCTTGGCTCGGGTGCACATCGCTCGACGATGCGCGACTTGTCGAGATGGATGTGCGTTTCGATCAAGCCACCACAGCAGAGACATCCCTCGGCATCGTGCACGGGCGCGTCCGCCTCGATCCGAGGCTCCATCGCGGCAATGCGGCCGCCTGCGAAACCGATGTCGACAAGCCGGCCATCCGTCGCTTGCGGCAGCCGTGCATTGCGAATGACCAGGTCGAGCATAGGCCACCCTCACCGCAAGTCCCGATGGCGTGGCAGTCAGGCAGGCGCCTTGACCTGGTCGAGATAGGCGCCGTAGCCCTGCGCTTCCATGTCGTCACGATGGATGAAGCGTAGTGACGCCGAATTGATGCAGTAGCGCAGACCGCCGCGATCGCGCGGGCCATCCGGAAAGACGTGACCCAGGTGGCTGTCACCATGCGCCGAGCGCACCTCGATGCGGATCATGCCGTGCGAGGTGTCGCGCAGCTCGTTGACGTTGGCGGTCTCGATCGGCTTGGTGAAGCTCGGCCAACCGCAGCCCGATTCGTACTTGTCCGTCGAGGCGAAAAGCGGCTCGCCCGAGACGATGTCGACGTAGATGCCGGGTTCCTTGTTGTGGAGATACTGGCCTGTTCCCGGCCGCTCGGTGCCGCTTTGCTGCGTGATGTAGTGCTGCTCGGGCGTGAGCGCGGCGATGGCTTCAGCAGTCTTGCGATACTCGGGCATGGTGGACCTCCGTCTCCCCTAAATATGGGATACTGGAGGGTCGCGGGCAATCAGGCACAACGGCCGCCGCCTTGCGGCCGATGGCGGAAGAGAGTGGGAGTCGAACCCACGAAGAACCGTCCAACGGCCCTTACTGGATTTGAAGTCCAGCCGCCCCACCGGGAGCGCGTCCCTTCCTTATCGGCGGCGGCGACCTTACGACAGCCCGGCGGCTTTGACGACTGGCTTGTGATGGTGCCCGCCGCCTACTCGCTTGTGATCTTCCGGTCGCGGCTGATGGCGCCCCACTTCGCCAACTCCGGCCGACACCCGAGGTCGCCTAGGAACAGCGACCCGATGCCGATCGCCGGATGCGTGGTGAGAAATACATCGAGCAGACCGGGCAGCACCTCGATCACCGCTGAGGCGTTGCCACGCACGCACACCTGACCCTGCAACCCGCGGCTACAGTCGCGCATGTGGCGCGCCGCTGTGAGTTGCACGCCGCGCAGCGAGCGCTCGAAGAGATCGATTGCTTAGCTCATGGCCGTGGCGCGCTCTTCGTTTCTTCATTTGCGGTGTCGCCTGTTTGCTTTCAGACGCGAGCAAAAAGAGGTGGCCAAGTCGCCATCCTTGTGCAGCTTTTCTCGAATCGACGACGACAGGTGTGTGCCGGTTTTAAAATGACGAAAGCGACCTACATGTGATGACCAAGCGTACGAGGTTCGGTGGGTCGCATGGAGAAGCGGGATGCGGTGTGGGAGGCGACCGAGCCTGCGGGACGCACGGCCGCGGCGGCAGGTGACGCACCGGCAGACAGCCTCAACCCGCTGACGCCGGGCACCGCCATCGGCAAGTACGAGATCGTGACCGTGCTCGGTCAGGGCGCCTTCGGAATCACGTACCGCGCGCACGACACGCAGTTGCACCGCGCGGTGGCGGTCAAGGAGTACATGCCGGTGTACTTCGCCGCCCGACAGGCCGATCACTCGGTGCTGCCGCGCTCCACGCGTGTCGCCGAGGATTTCCGCTGGGGTCGCGACCGCTTCCTCGTCGAGGCGCGCACGTTGGCGCAGCTCGAAAAGGCGCCGGGTGTCGTCAACGTCTACGATTTCCTCGAGATCAACGGCACCGCCTACATGGTGATGGAGCTGGTGTCGGGCGAAACGCTGGAGGCGCGCCTCAAGCGCGAGCGGCCATTGCCGTCGCCAGCCATCGAGCAGATCCTGTATCCGCTGCTCGATGGCCTGGAGCGCGTGCACGAGGCGGGCTTCCTGCATCGCGACATCAAGCCCGCCAACATCCTGATCGACCGCGCCGGCCGTCCGACCTTGATCGATTTCGGCGCCGCGCGCATCGCCCTGCAAGGCCGCACCCAGGCCATGACGGCGATCTACACGCCGGGCTACGCCGCATTCGAGCAGTTCACGTCGGCGCGCCAAGGACCGTGGACGGACATCTACGCACTGGGCGCGACGCTCTACCATTGCGCGCTCGGCGTTCTGCCGCCCGCCGCCACCGATCGCATGATCGAGGATACGATGGTGCCGGCGGCGGAGGCCACCAAGGGCCACCTGTCGCCCGCGCTGGCGGCGGCGATCGACCGGGCCTTGACGCTGAAGGCATCCGATCGGCCGCAAACGATCGACGATTGGCGTCGCGTGCTGTCCGGCGCATCGATGGCGCCGACAGTGCGCGTGGCGTCACGAGACGCAGCACCGCCAGCGGCGCGTCGGCTTGTGCGGCCACGCTGGCTGATCGGACTGGCGGCCGGCGCGATCGCCATCGGCGTCGCGGGCGGTGGCCTTTACGTCTGGCAGCGAACCGAGGACGCGCTGGCCCAGCAGGCCGCCGAGCGCAAGGCCGCAGAAGAAAAGGCGCGCGCCGAGATGGAGGCAAAGCGTCTGGCCGACGAGGCCGCGAAGCGGCAGGCCGAGGAAGCGGCCAAGCGCGCGGCCGACGACGCGGCGGCCCGGCAGGCCGCCGAGGCGCGCGCCCGTGCCGAAGCCAGCAGCAAGCGGCAGGGCGACGACGATGCTGCCCGACCCGGAGCCACCCCCGACACTGGACAGCCGGATACGGCGGCGGGCCAGAGTCCGGGCCACGCGCACATCCTGCGCGGCGCCGATTATGCCCGCAACGGCGACTACGACCGCGCCATCGACGAATACACCCAGGCCCTTCGGCTCAATCCCAACGATGCGCTGGCGCTCTACAATCGCGGCGACGCCTACAACAGCAAAGGCGCATACGAACGCGCCATCCAGGATTTCGCACAGGCCATCACGTTGCGGCCGGACTTCGCGCTGGCCTTCAACGGTCGCGGCATCGCCTACGACGGCAACGGCGATCCCGATCGTGCCATCCAGGACTACAATCAGGCGATCCGGATCAAACCGGACTATGCCGAGGCGTTCTACAATCGCGGCAGGGCCTACAAGCGCAAGGGCGATGAAGAGCGCGCGCTGCAGGACTACAGCCAGGCGATCCGGTTCAAGCCGGATTTCGCGGTCGCCTTCAACAACCGTGGCAACATCTACCGGGGCAAGGGCCAGCCGGCGCGCGCCATCCAGGATTACGATCAGGCGATCAGGATCGACCCGAATTTCATCATCGCCTTCAAGAACCGCGGCGACGTCTACGGCAGCCGAGGCGAGTTCGATCGCGCGATCCAGGACTACAGCGAGGCGGTCAAGATCGCGCCGGACTTCGCGATCGGCTTCAAGGCCCGCGGCGATGTCTACTATCGCCGCGGCGACTACGAGCGCAGCATCCAGGATTTTGGCGAGGCGGCCAGGCTCGATCCCAAGAATCCGATCACGTGGCACGGCCTCTGCTCGGCGCGGGCCCTGGTCGGCCAGCTCGAGGCGGCGCTGGCGGACTGCACCGAATCGCTGAACCTGCGCCCCAACGACCCCAACGTGCTCGACAGCCGCGGATTTGCCTACCTGAAGCTGGGGCGACTGGATGACGCCATCGCCGACTACAGCAGTGCGCTTTCCATCGACGCGAAACGCGCGATATCGCTCTACAGCCGTGGCGTCGCACGCTTGCGCAAGGGCGACACAACCGGCGGCAATGCCGACGTGACGGCCGCAACCACGATCGACCGCACTATCGCCACCAAGATGAAGAAATACGGCGTCCATCCTTGACCCGGCGGTCAGCGGCGCTGCAGGCGAGTGAAACATTTCAGATGAAATCGTTGTGTCGTTGATTCGCGCACATCCAGTGCCCAGATGGACCGAGGGGCGCTGCGGACCATGATTATTGCTTGCACCAAAAATCCTTCAAACCGTCCCGCCGATGCAGGCGCGGCCGCGATAGGGTCGCGCGCCGTTGCCGTAGCGCTGACCACACGACAAGCGACGTCGATCAAATAGGGCCAACATGCACGATAATTCTCGGATGATCCCGGCGGTGCTCGCGCTGTGCGCCATGTCCGTTGTGGCCGGTTGCGCCGCACCCCAATACGACAAACCCATCGGCACTTTTGCCACGGCAACATCCGACGCCCAGGCCGCGCTGGCGAGCTACAGTCGGGGCATCATCGCCACGCAAGAGGATGCCACGCGCAACAGCGCCGTTGCCGCGCCTTATCGCGTCGGCTCGGTGGCGGGTGATTGCGGTCCCAGCTCCACGCGCTGCCGGCTGGTGCTCTTCCAGCAGCAAGGCGATCCCAGTCCGCTGTATCAGCCGCAGGACGATCCAATCCCGCAAGCAACGACCTCACCGTCAGCGCAGCTTTCCCGTGTCGTCACGCTCATGGCGGCCGTTTCGAAATACACCGAAAGCCTCAACGCGATCGTGACATCGGAAACGGCGGCGACGGTCGACAGGAGCGTCGCCGCGACCGGCGACACGGTGTCCAAGATCGCGGCCCTTGTACCGGGCACAAGCGTGGGATCCTTTGGCAACTACGAACGGTCGCCTTTGTCATCCATCGGATGGATGAAGTTCTACGCCCTGAAGCACGCCATCGCGCAAGCCGATCCTGTCCTGGCACGGACGGAGGAAACATTCGGCACCGCCATGCAGCAGGCGACCAGCACGATACAGGCGCACATGGCCGACGTGGTCAAAGCGCGGCGCGCCGCGTTCCGGGCACGGGCTACGCGCGAGAACCTGGACAAGGCCACGACGGCGGCGGAAGCGTACGATGCGTTCCTGATGAACGAGGCAACGCCCGACGTGGTCTTCAAGGAACTCATCAAGGCGCACGCCAACCTCAACAAGGCACTGCAGTCGTCCGACGGCTCACCCGCCGCTGTCGCCCAACAGATGAGCGCGTTCCAGACGCACGCCAACCGGCTGGCCAAAATCCTGCGCGACCTGCAGAAGGTGCATCAGAGCTAGGACATCTTTGGACCGCGGGCGTCCACGCCCGCACTCGCTCGCAGCGAAGCGAAGAGCGAACGCTTGTCGGCGCTAACGCGCCGATGCGCGCGTGGACGCGCGCGGTCCAAATACTACGATGACGGCCCCGCGCCCCTGATGAAGCGGTCGTAGCGGTCCTTGTTCACGACACGGACCTGATCGCGCAGCGTGGTGACGCCGCCGCGGTCGAAGAACTCCAGGATCTGGATCGCCACCTTGCGGCCGCCGCCGATGCGGTCGCGGAATTCGGCCGCCTTGAACCTGCCGTCGGCCGCCTTGCCGGCAAGGTCGGCGGCGATCTTCGCCATGTCGACGACGGGCCCGCGCAGGAAGAAGTGGTCGGGCGCCACCTGCCAGACCACGCCCATGCGGCTGAGACGGCGCAGCAGCTCGCGCACCTTGTTCTCCGGCACGCCGTCGCGGTCGGCAAAATCGCGCACCCGCGGCGGCCCGAATCGCTCCGCCTCCAAGGTCGGCTTGATGCGCGCCCACAGCTTCTCGTCCTCGGGCGAAAGTCGCACGGCGTGGCCGGGCAGACGCAGCCACGGCCCGTCGGCTTCGATCGCCTTGGCCGCCAGCAGCGCGGCGGTGATGGCGCCAAAGGGCGCCATCACAATCTTCGTGGGCAGCGCCACGCGCAAGCGCTCCGACTCCAGACCGGCACTGTTGGGCTGCTTCTGGTGATGGGCGCCCAACGTCTGGACCACCATCGCCTGGATGGCGGCGAACCGATCGGGCGTCAGCGCGAAGCTGCCGCCCGATCCGTCCGCGGCCGGCAGGACCCGCAGGCCGGCCGTGGCGATGGCGGCGTCGCGTGCGGCTGGCCGCAGGTTGCGCGCCAGCGCAAAGGCGGCGAGATCGACGATATGCGGCGGCAACGATGCCAGTGCCGCAAGCGCCTTCACCGGATCGGTCTCCTGCACCGCAGCCAGCATCGCCAGGCGCTCGGGCCGGCGACGGAAACGCGTCGGCGGCCAGGGATCGAGCACCATGCCGCCGGCCATGGTACGGCGTGCCGACTGATCACGCAGGATCAGGCGATCGCCATGCAAGGCCCCGACCGGCCGATCGAGCACGAGTTGGGCCAACGCGGTACCGCCGGGTGCCAGAGTCTCGGCATCGAGCAGCACCACGCGGCCCATCACGTGCGCAGCACCCAGATGCAGATGCACGGGGGTCCAGTGCCGCAGCGGCCGCTGCTCGTCGCTCAGCAGGCGCAGGTGCACATCCAGTCGATCGGTCGGACGGCGCAACTCGGCCGACACCAGCCAGTCGCCGCGATGGATCGCATCCTTGGCAATCTGCGGACCGGCAATGTTGAGCGCGCAGCGTTGTCCGGCGCGGCCGGCTTTCGACGGCGTGTTCTGCGCGTGGATGCCGCGCACGCGCGCGGCGGTGCCGGACGACAGCAGCGCCAGTTGTTCGTCCTGCCTGACCTCGCCGGTGAACACCGTGCCGGTCACTACCGTGCCGGAGCCTGCCACGGTGAAGCAGCGGTCGACGGGCAGGCGGAACCAGCCATCGGCGGCGCGGTCAACAGTGGCCTCAGCCTCGAGTTCCAACCGCGCCTTCAGGTCGGCAACGCCTGTGCCGCTCTGTGCCGACACCGGCATGATGTCGGCCTCGGCCAGGGTCGTGCCGGCGAGCAGCGCCCGGATCTCGTCCTCCAGCGCCGCCAGCCGGTCGGCGTCGGCAAGGTCCGCCTTGGTCAGCGCAATGACGCCGCGCGTCACACCCAGCAGATCGAGGATCGCCAGGTGCTCGCGCGTCTGCGGCATCGGCCCGTCGTCGGCCGCCACCACGAGCAGCGCGAAGTCGATGCCACCGACACCGGCCAGCATGTTGTGGATGAAACGCTCGTGGCCCGGCACATCGACGAAACCCAGCGTGCGTCCGTTGTCCAGCGGCAGATAGGCGAAGCCGAGATCGATGGTGATGCCGCGCGCCTTCTCCTCGGGCAGGCGGTCGGTGTCGACGCCGGTCAACGCCCGCACCAGCGTCGTCTTGCCGTGGTCGATATGGCCGGCAGTGCCGATGATCATGGGTTCTGACCCCTGGGAGCGCGGGCCTCTGGCCCGCTCATGTCAGG
>DATEIF010000225.1:0-10348 GCA_035279205.1 Vineibacter sp. | reverse complement strand
ACTACATGGAAAAGCAGATCACGCCTGCCGATGTCGTGTGGTCGTACGCCGGCGTGCGGCCGCTCTTCGATGACGGCACCGACGATCCCTCGGCGGTGACCCGCGACTACGTGCTGGAGATCGACGATGTCGATGGCAAGGCGCCGTTGCTGAGTGTCTTCGGCGGCAAGATCACGACCTACCGCAAGCTCGCCGAGCAGGCGCTGGATGATCTCGGCCCGTACTACCCCTCGATGGGCGGCCCCTGGACCCACCAGGAGCCGCTGCCCGACGGCGAGATCCCGCATGCCGATTTTGAGGCCTTCCTGCGCGGCCTGTTCGGCGTGCGCGCCGGCCTGCCGCAAACCTATCTGCGCCGGCTGGCGCGTCGCCATGGCGCCGGCTGCGATGACGTGCTGGGCAACGCCAAGACGCCAGCTGATCTCGGCCGCCACTTCGGCGGCGATCTGTACGAGGTCGAGGTCGACTACCTGATGCGCGACGAGTGGGCACGCGAGTCTGATGACGTTCTATGGCGTCGCACCAAGGAAGGCCTGCATATGACCGAAGCGCAACGCCATGCCTTCGCCGAATGGATGGCAGCGCAGCGGCGCAACGCGGCCTGAAGCACCTCCTGAACGGGAGCGCCTTTGCATGAACGTCTCAATCGATGAGCGATGGGAAAGCTTTGTTCAGCAGGTCGTCAAGGAGGGCCGCTATGGGTCCGCCAGTGAGGTCGTTCGCGAGGGCTTGCGACTGGTAGAGGAGCGCGAGGCGAAGCTGGCGGCCCTGCGCGAAACGATCAACGCTTCCGTCATCGAGGGCGGGGCGGTCGCTGCGGAGCAGGTGACGGCTGATCTCGACCAACGGGCACGGGAATTCAAGGCCAAGGGTTATTGAGTGCGTCAGCTGCGCTATCTCCTGGCCGGGAGACGCGACCTGCTGAGCATATTCGACTACATTGCGGGGGGCATCCGGCAGCGCGGACATCGCCCACCGCTTCACAGTGGCGCTTCAGCGGAAGTGTGAGGACTTGGCGACACTTCCCGGCACGTTGGGCCGGTCACGTCCGGAATGGAGGCCTGACCTGCGCGGCATCGCCCATCGAGGTTATGTGATCTTCTTTCGCTACGTCGACGATAGAGTGGAAGTCGTCAACATTCTCGAGGGTCATCGCGACATCGAAAGCCATTTTGACGAAACGTAGCGATGCGCGACGGTTGCGCGCCGGATCAGCGCTGCCTCGTCGAACGTTTCGCCGGCGCCAGTCGTGGCGGTGTGGTGAGGCCGCCAAGGCCATTTGAGATCCGCGCTGCCGTTGCCGCCAGCTTGGCGCGGATGCGGGCCACGGTCTCGTCCGTGAAACGACTGATGGGCCCGGAGACATTCATCACGCCCAGGAAGCCGTTGGTGTCGAAGATCGGCGCAGCGATCGATGCAGTCTGCGGATCGCCGACACCTGCGGTCTCAATGCAGAGCTCGGCATAGTCGTTCACGACATCGGGACGTCGGCTGTCATGTTCGTAACGCCTCAGGACGAGGCTGGCGGCCGCCCGGTCGAGATCGAGGATCTGGCCGGCGACGATGACGTGCCGGACGGCTTGCGGCGAATCGACCCGGAACAGGCACTGCCGTCGGGCGCCCGAGCGCACGTAGAAGGCGGCGCTTTCGCCGGTGGCGGCGGACAGGTCAGCCAGCGCCGGTTCCATCACTTCCGCGAGCTGGAAGGAGGCGGCATATCCCAGGCCCAGCTCGTGCACGATGCCGCCGATGCGATACTGTCCGTCGGCCAGCCGGGTGACGTAGCCGTACATCTCCAGCGTCGCCAGGATGCGCAGCAGGGTGCTTTTGAACAGGGTCGTCCGTCGCGACAGCTCGCTGAGCGTCAGGCGCGGCGTGGATCGGAACGCGCCCAAGACCTGCAGCGCCCGCTCGACGGCGGCGATCGGCTTGCTGTCCGTTCGCGGCGGGCGGTCATGCGCTGCGGATGCGGGCATCGCCGCTCGCCGCCGACGGGGCTGAAGGTCGGACGCCTTGTTCGCTTTCGTCGACATTGTCGTTGTCTCGCTTGCCGGCCCCGGCGGACGCGATCGTGGATCGCCTAAAGCCTATCACCGGCAACGGTACGCCAAAAATGGAACGCCGTTCTTTTCTAGACAGCAAAAGGGCGCCCATGCAAGTCTCGCCGCGCCGGTCAGACCCAACGCCGACGCGCCGGCGATGCTGAAAGCTGGCTCTTGTAGAGAAGGTGGTTCCGATGTCGAACCGCTATCTTGGGCAATCCCTGGACCGCCTCGAGGATGCACGGTTCCTGACCGGGCGCGGCAGCTACGTGGCGAACGCCGCGGCGGCCGATTGCCTGCACATGCATGTCCTGCGCTCGCCGCACGGCCATGCCGGCATCGAGGGTATCGATACCACCGCCGCCGGTGCGATGCCCGGTGTCGCGGCCGTCGTGACGGGCGATGACCTGGCGGCCGACGGTATCGGCAATCTGCCCTGCATCACCGTGTTCGATGCGGTCGAACCCCTGATCGTACCGCCGCGGCCGGCATTGGCGCGCGATGTCGTGCGTCACGTCGGAGATCCGGTGGCCTGTGTCGTGGCGACGTCGGCGGCCGCGGCGCTGCAAGCCGCCGAGGCGATCGAGGTCCGCTATCAGCCGTTGCCATGCGTGGTCGACAGCCTGCCCGCGCTCGCACCTGATGCGCCGCAGCTGTGGCCGCAGGCGCCTGGGAACTCGGCGTTCCTGTTCCGCCGCGGCGATCGCGAAGCGGTGGCGGCCGCCATGGCCTCGGCTGCGCACGTGGTTGACTGCGAGCTGGTCAACAATCGGGTGGTCGTGGCGCCGATCGAGACGCGCGCGGCGATCGGTGCCTACGATCCGGCCGCCGATCTTCTGCATCTGACGCTCACGGGCCAGGCGGTGCATGGCATGCGCCGGCAGCTGGCCGAGGCGATCTTCCGTATTCCCGTGGAGCGCATGCGGCTCACCGTGCCCGATGTCGGCGGCGGCTTCGGCATGAAGAACGTCGTCTATCCGGAATACGTCCTGGTGCTGTGGGCTGCCCGCCGCCTGCGCCGGCCGGTGCGCTGGGTATCAGAGCGGATTGAGGATTTCGTCAGCTCGGCGCAGGGGCGGGACAATGTCTCCCACGCCCGGCTGGCGCTCGATGCCACGGGGCGCTTCCTGGCGCTGGACGTGCACACCGTCGCCAACATGGGCGCCTATCTTGCGGCCAACGGGCCGATCAGCTCGACGACCGCGGCCGCCAGCGCTATGGGTGGCGTCTATGCCATCCCGGCTGTCTGCACGGAAGTGCGCGGTGCTTTCACCAACACGCCGCCGATCGATGCCTATCGCGGCGCCGGCAAGCCGGAATCGAACTACATCATCGAGCGTCTGGTCGATCTCGCGGCGGCGCGGCTGGGCATCGATGCCGTGGAGCTGCGCCGGCGCAACATCATCGCGACATTTCCCTATCGCACGGCGATGGGCATGCAGATCGACGGCGGTCGCTTCGGCGCCAACCTCGAAGAGGCAGTCGTGGCCGCAGACCGCGCGGGCTTTGCCGAGCGGCGGGCTCGGTCGGCGGCGGCCGGATTGCTGCGCGGCATGGGTGTCGCCTGCTTCCTGGAAACGGCACGCGGCGCACCCAACGAGGTGGCCCACGCCGCCTTTGAAGCCGACGGCACGGTGTCGCTGGCGGTCGGCACGCAGTCCAACGGGCAGGGGCATGAGACCACCTATCCGCAGGTCGCGGCCGACATGATGGGCCTGCCGATCAGCGCGTTCCGCTTCCGGCAGGGCGACACAGGGCTGCTGCCCGGCGGCAATGGTCACGGCGGCGCGCGGTCCATGCATATGGGCGGCACGGCGCTGGTGCTGGCCATCGAGGCACTGCTGGAAAAGGCGCGCCGGGTCGCGGCGCATCTGTTGCAGGCGCCGATCGAGCACGTGGCGTTCGCCGACGCCACCTTCTCGGTGAAGGATACCGACCGCCGTATCGGCATCGCCGCCGTCGCCGACGCGGCACGTGACGTTGCGAATCTGCCCGAAGGGCTGACGCCGGGACTCGATGCGGCGGGCTCCAATGTCTGCGACCTCTATACGTTCCCCAATGGTTGCCATATCGCCGAGGTGGAGATCGATCCCGAGACCGGCGCCGTGCGGCTCGACCGCTATACGCTGGTCGACGATTTCGGCCGCCTGCTCAACCCGCGCTTGACCTTGGGCCAGGTGCATGGTGGCGTCGCGCAGGGAATCGGCCAGGCGATGCTGGAGCATGTCGTGTTCGACTCCGACTCGGGCCAGATGCTGAGCGGCTCGTTCATGGACTATGCGCTGCCCCGCGCCGATGACCTGCCGGCGTTCGCCGGCGGGCTCGATGCCACGGCGCCGACGGCATCCAACCGGCTGGGCGTCAAGGGATCCGGGCAGGCCGGCGCCATCGCCGCGCCGCAGACCATCATGAATGCCGTGCTGGACGCATTGGCGCCGCTGGGCGTAGTCGAACTCGACATGCCGGCGACGCCCCACCGGGTGTGGCAGGCCATTCAATCGGCGCGCCGTGCAGGCGGGTAGGCGATGTCGACTTTCGGACCGCGCGCGTCCACGCGCGCATCGGCGCATAGCGCCGACAGGCTTTCGCTCTTCGCTTCGCTGCGAGCGAGTGCGGGCGTGGACGCCCGCGGTCCGAAAAGTCTCCCAGCGACAGAAGTAGGCGTTCCATGAATCCGGCGTCGGTGCGTTTGGCGGTCGATATCGGCGGCACGTTCACGGATCTGGTGCTCGACCTTGGCGGGCGGTTCGTATCGACCAAGGTGCTCACTACGCAGGATGCGCCTGAACGTGGCGTGCTGGAGGGCACCCGCACGATCTTGGCGCAGGCCGGCGTGACGGCATCCGATCTGGGGCTGGTGATCCACGGCACGACCTTGGCCACCAACGCGCTGATCGAACGCAAGGGCGCGCGCACGGCGCTGGTCACCACCGCGGGCTTCCGCGATTCGCTGGAGATCGCCTACGAGCACCGTTTCGAGCAGTACGACATCTACATGGAACGGCCCGAGCCGCTGGTGCCGCGGCCGTTGCGCTACGAGGTGCCGGAGCGCATCGCCGCCGATGGCACCCTGATGCTGGCGCTGGACGAGCCGGCAGTCGAGCGGCTCGCCGACCGGCTCGTCGCCGACGGCGTCGAGGCCGTCGCGATCTGCTTCCTGCATGCCTATCGCAATGCCCAGCACGAGGCGCGCGCCCGCGAGATTATCGCGCGCCGCATTCCCGCGCGTGTGATTGCGATCTCGAGTGAAGTCTGTCCCGAGATCCGCGAGTACGAGCGCGCCTCCACGACGGTCGCCAACGCTTACGTGCTGCCGGTGATGGAGGGCTACCTCGAGCGGCTCGATCAGGGCCTCAAGGCTCTGGGCTGCACCGGGCCGCTGCTGCTGATCATGTCTTCCGGCGGCGTCACCACGGTGGAGACGGCGCGGCACTTTCCGATCCGCCTGGTCGAGAGCGGGCCGGCCGGCGGCGCCATCATGGCGCTGGCGGTGGCGGCGCAGAACGGCATCGACAAGGCGCTCGCCTTCGACATGGGCGGCACCACCGCCAAGATCACATTGATCGACGGACTGCGGCCGCAGCAGTCGCGCCATTTCGAGATCGGCCGCGCGGCGCGCTTCGTGAAAGGCAGCGGCATCCCCGTACGCATCCCGGTCATCGACATGGTCGAGATCGGCGCCGGCGGCGGCTCGATCGCGCGCACCGATCCGCTGGGCCGCATCACCGTCGGCCCCGACAGCGCCGGCGCCATGCCGGGCCCGGCGTCCTATGGCCGCGGCGGCACGATGCCCACGGTGACGGATGCCGACCTGCTGCTGGGCTGGCTCGATCCGGCGAAATTCGCCGGCGGTCATATCGATCTGGTGCCGAACGCGGCCGCGGTGGCCGTCGATACGTTCGTCGCCGGCAAGATCGGGCTCGATCGTACGCGGGCTGCGCATGGCATCACCGAGCTGGTGACCGAGACCATGGCCAGCGCGGCGCGGGTGCATGCCGTCGAGAACGGCAAGGACATGGCCGATCGCACCATGATCGCCTTCGGCGGCGCGGCGCCCCTGCATGCCGCGCGGTTGGCACAGAAGCTCGGCATCGCGCGCGTGGTGATCCCGGTCGGCGCGGGCGTCGGCTCGGCCTATGGTTTCCTGCGGGCGCCGATTGCCTACGAGGTCGTCCGCACGCGCCTGGTGCTGTTGAAGGACTACGACCCGTCATACGTGGCGGCACTGTTCGCCGAAATGCGCGCGGAGGCGGAAGCGGTGGTGCGTCTGGGAACAGCCGACACGACGCTCGAGGAAATGCGCGTGGCCTACATGCGCTATCGCGGCCAGGGTCACGAGGTCGCGGTACCGATACCCGATGCAGCCTTGCAGCCCGGTGGCGTCGACCACCTGCACCGTGCCTTCGAGCAGGTCTATCACGCCCTCTATGGCCGCACGATCCCGTTGCTCGACGCCGAGGCGCTGACCTGGACGCTGTCGCTGGCCGAGGTGCGCCCGCTGCCGGCGCGCGAGCCGCCGGTCACCGCCAAGGCACCGCCGGCGCCGGTCGGCCGCCGGATGCTGCATGATCCCGGTTCCGGCAGTATGGTCGACGCCGACGTCTATGCGCGCGCCGACCTGCCGCCGGGAGCCGCCGTGGCGGGGCCGGCGATCATTGTCGAGGACGAGACCGCCACCCTGATCCCTGGCGGCTTTACCGCGACGTTGAACGGCGCGGGCCATATCGTCATCGACAGGAGTCCGCGATGAACAACCGCCTGGGCGAGATCGAGGTCCAGATCCTGTGGAACCGGCTGATCTCCGTGGTCGAGGAGCAGGCGCAAACCTTGGTCCGCACGGCGTTCAGCACGGCCGCTCGCGAAGCCGGCGATATTTCGGCCGGCGTCTTCGATCGGCGCGGTCGCATGGTGGCGCAGGCCGTCACCGGCACGCCGGGCCACGTGAACTCGATGGCGCGCTCGGTGGGTCACTTCCTCGATGCGTACCCGCTCGACACCCTGGTGCCGGGCGATGTGCTGATCACCAACGATCCGTGGAAGGGCACCGGCCATCTGTTCGACCTGACGGTGGTGACACCCACGTTCAAGGACGGCCGCGCCATCGGCCTGTTCGCCAGCACGACCCATGTCGTCGATATCGGCGGCATCGGCCAGAGTCCGTCCGGCAAGCAGATCTACCACGAGGGTCTGCAGATTCCGCTGATGCACCTGGCGCGTGCCGGCACCATGAACGAGGACCTGCTGCGCATCGTGCGCGCCAATGTGCGCGAGCCGGTGCAGGTGGTGGGCGACATCTATGGCCTGGCCGCCTGCAACGATATTGGCGCCGCGCGCCTGCTGGAGATGATGGCCGAGTTCGGCCTCGATGATCTGGAGGAGTTGTCGCAGACCATCATCAGCCGCAGCAGCCAGGCCATGGCCGAGGCGATCGGCAAGCTGCCGCGCGGCACCTGGAAAGCCAGCATGACCATCGATGGGCTCGAGGCGCCGGTCACGCTGGCGGGTGCGCTCACCATCGACGCCGACGTGATCCGCGTCGACTACACGGGCACATCCGGCATCTCGAGCTTCGCCATCAACTGCCCGCTCTGCTACACCGAGGCGTACACGGCCTTCGGCGTGAAATGCGCCATCGCGCCCTGGATCCCTAACAACGCCGGCACCTTGGACGCCGTCATCGTCACGGCGCCCGACTCGTGCATCGTGAATGCGCAGCATCCGGCGGCGGTCTACGCCCGCTCCGTCATCGGCCACATGTTGCCCGACATCGTCTTCGGCTGCCTCGACCAGGCGCTGCCAGGAAAGATGCCGGCCGAGGGCACGTCGTCGCTGTGGAACTTGAGCCTGACGGCGGCGCATGGTCTCACAGGCCGGGCCGAGGAGGTGCGCACGGCGTTCAACGTGACGACCTTCCATTCCGGCGGCGCCGGCGCACGGCCGCACCAGGACGGCCTGTCGGCGACGCCGTTTCCCAGCGGCGTGCGCAACGTGCCGGTGGAGGTGACGGAGTCGATCACGCCGGTCGTCATCTGGCGCAAGGAGTTGCGCGCCGACTCGGGTGGTGCCGGTCGCCAGCGTGGCGGCCTGGGCCAGGTCATGGAGGTCAGCAACCGCGAGCCGTCGCCCATGGGCATCTACCATCGCTTCGAGCGCGTGCGCTTTCCCGCCCGCGGCCGCGCCGGCGGCAAGGAAGGCGCGGTCGGACGGCTGCGCTTGCAGTCGGGCCCGGAGTTCCCCGACAAGGGCCTGCACATCGTGCCACCAGGCGACCGCGTGATCATCGAGATGCCCGGCGGCGGCGGCTACGGCGATCCCAAGACGCGCGACCCCAGGCTGGTGGCGCGTGACGTTGCCTACGGACTGGTCAGCCCCGAGGAAGCCGAAAAGACCTATGGCGTTGCGGTGGACAGCACCTCGTCGAAATCGTGATACGGTCGGCGGCAGAGAGGTGAGCATGGCCGAGACGCTGGGTTTTGATCCGCTGACTGTTCCCGAGAGCAACTTCACGAGTTATCCGGAGCCGTACCGCGCCGCCAATCAGCAGCGCTGGAACCGCCGATTGGGTGAGCATGTCGGATTGACCAATTTCGGCGTCAACCTGACGCGCATTGTGCCGGGCGGGCAGTCCTCCAACCGGCACGCCCATTCGCGGCAGGACGAGTTCATCTACGTGCTGCAGGGCGAGGTGGTGCTTGAAACCACCGCCGGCAATCAGGTGCTGCAGGCCGGCATGTGTGCCGGCTTCCGGGCCGGCACCGGCGTTGCCCACCGTTTCGTCAATCGCACGGACAGCGATGTCGTGCTGCTGGTTGTCGGCGACCGCACAGCGGGCGACGAGGTCAGCTACCCCGACGTCGACGTCCATGGCCGCATGGGCGCCGACGGCAAGTATCGTTACGAGCACAAGGACGGTACGCCGTACTGAATGGCGTGGCGTTGTTGCATACGGCAATTTCCGGAGTCTTCTGATGTCTGCTGCTCGCCACATCCTTGCCATCGATCAGGGAACGACCTCGACGCGCGCGATCGTGTTCGATGCCGCGGCACGGCCTGTTGCGACGGCCCAGCGCGAGCTGCCGCAGATCTATCCGGCGCCGGGCTGGGTCGAGCACGATCCCGAGGAGATCTGGCGCGCGACCGTCGCGGTGTGCCGCGAGGCGCTGGCGCAGGCCGGGCTCGATGCCGCGGCGATCGCCGGCATCGGCATCACCAACCAGCGCGAGACCACCATCGTCTGGGACCGCGAGTCCGGTAAACCGGTGCACAACGCCATCGTCTGGCAGGATCGTCGCACGGCAGAGCGCTGCGCCGACCTGAAGGCGGCCGAGCTGGAACCGGAGTTCTCGCAGCGCACCGGCCTGGTGCTGGATCCCTATTTCTCGGCCACCAAGCTCGCCTGGATCCTGGACAACGTGGCCGGCGTGCGTGATCAGGCGGAGGCCGGCAAGCTCGCGTTCGGCACGGTCGAGTCGTTCCTGCTGTGGCGACTCACCGGCGGGGAGCGCCACGCCAGCGATGCCACCAACGCGTCACGCACCTTGCTCTACAACATCAGAAGCCAGCGCTGGGATCTCGACCTGCTGCGCCTGCTCGAGATTCCGCACGCGCTGCTGCCCGAGGTCGTGGATTGTGCCGGTGATTTCGGTGCCACGACGCCGGATCTGTTCGGTGCGCCGATTCCCGTGCTGGGCATGGCCGGCGACCAGCAGGCCGCCACCGTCGGCCAGGCCTGCCTCAAGCCCGGCATGGTGAAGAGCACGTATGGCACCGGCTGCTTCGCGTTGCTCAACACCGGCGCCACCCCCGTGCGCTCCAAGCATCGGCTGCTCACCACCATCGCCTACCGCCTGAATGGCGCCACGACCTACGCCCTGGAAGGCAGCATCTTCGTTGCCGGCGCCGCGGTGCAGTGGCTGCGTGACGGGCTGAAGCTGATCGCGAAGTCAGCCGACATCGAGGCGCTGGCGAGCACCGCGCGGCCCGGCCATGGCGTCTTCATGGTGCCGGCGTTCGTCGGCCTGGGCGCACCCTACTGGGATCCCGACGCGCGCGGCGCGCTGCTGGGCCTGACGCGCGACAGCGGGCCGGCCGAGATCGCGCAGGCGGTCCTCGATTCGGTCTGTTATCAGACGCGTGACCTGGTCGATGCCATGAAGGCCGATGGCGCGACCATCGATGCGCTGCGCGTCGATGGCGGCATGGTGGCCAACGGCGCGCTGATGCAGCTGCTGGCCGATACGCTGCGCGTGCCGGTCGAGCGACCCACCGTCACCGAGACCACGGCGCTGGGGGCTGCGCTGCTGGCC
>DATEIF010000224.1:0-6553 GCA_035279205.1 Vineibacter sp. | reverse complement strand
CACCAGTGCGGGCGTCAGCGCTGGCGCGACGGCCGGTCCTGGCGGTGTCGGCGCAGGTGTCAGCGGAGGCGTCAGTGCCGCTGGCACGAGTGCCGGCGTCAGCGCGGGAGCGACCGCGGGTCCGGGTGGCGTGGGGGCCGGTGTCAGCGGTTCTGTCAGCGCCGCCGGCACCAGCGCGGGCGTGAGCGCCGGCACGTCCGCCGGGCCCGGCGGTGTTGGTGTCGGAGTCAGCGCCAGCGTGGGTGGCGTCGGCGTTGGTGTCGGTGTCGGCACCGCTGGTGGCGGCGGCGGTGGCGGCGGAGGAGGCGGCGGAGGCGGCGGCTCTGGCGGTGGTGGCGGCGGGGAAGGGCCCTGACGTCAAGGCCAGTCTATCTGGGGAGGCTCGCGAGGTCTGAAATCGGCGTGGGGTGTTCGGCGGGAACAAGGTCAAGAGCGACGGCAATCCGCTCGTTGTCGCTGCGGACGACGACGAACTCGACGGCCTCGGTGCTGCTCAGGTTCCGTTCCCAGTGCGGGACGTGCGGTGAGAAATAGACGAAGTCGCCCGCCTCAGCGACCGCGACGAATTCCAGTGTCTCGCCCCACCGTATTTCGCTGCGGCCGGCGGCGACATAGACGACGACCTCATGACGGCCGTGATGGTGCGCACCTGTTGCGCCGCCGGGCTGAAGCGTAACGCTGCCGACCCAGGTTTGCGCACCGCCGGTACCGAGGAAGTCGAAGACCGTCGCGCGTCCGGTACCTGAAGGACCGTGCTTGGCGGCACGCAACCGCTCTGCGCGGACGACTCTGACGCCGTCGCGCCAGCGCCCGTCGGTGGTGCTCACGGGGCAACCTCCTACTGGGCGGCCGGCGCGTAGGCCGCCGCAAGCTGATGTGAGACCAGCTGAGCGTAGAGGCCGCCTTTGGCCAGCAAGCTCGCATGCGTGCCGGTCTCGGCGATGCGGCCCTCGTCGAGGACGACGATGAGGTCGGCATCGCGGATGGTCGACAGCCGGTGCGCGATGACGATGGTGGTGCGATCGGCCTGCAGCCGATCGAGCGAGCGGCGCACGGCCTGCTCGTTCACCGCATCGAGGTGCGACGTCGCCTCGTCGAGGATCAGTACCGGCGCGTCCTTCAGGAAGGCACGCGCAATGGCGACGCGCTGGCGCTGGCCGCCGGACAGGCTGGTGCCGCGCTCGCCGACCGGCGAGTCAAGC
Source organism: Vineibacter sp. (assembly GCA_035279205.1). Classification (GTDB taxonomy): domain Bacteria; phylum Pseudomonadota; class Alphaproteobacteria; order Reyranellales; family Reyranellaceae; genus Vineibacter. Next base: position 5,351 of record DATEIF010000224.1, on the reverse strand, counting down.
CCGTCAGGCAAGGCCTCGACCAGATCCGTGAGCGAGGCATGCGCGACGGCGTCCGTCAGTTCCTGCTCGCTGGCGTCGGGGCGCGCGATCAGGATGTTGCTGCGCAGCGTGTCGTTGAACAGGTAGGTGTCCTGGGCCACCAGGGCGATGCGGCGGCGCAGCTCATCGAGCTTGTAGTCGCGCAGGTCGCTGCCGCCCATGGTGATGCGGCCCTGATCGCAGTCCCAGAAGCGCATCAGCAGCTGCGCCGTCGTCGTCTTGCCGGCGCCCGACGTGCCGACCAGCGCCACCGTCTTGCCGGCCGGGATGGCGACGCTGATGTCCGACAGGGCCCGGCGGTGCTGACCGGGATAGGTGAAGCTAACCCCTTCCAGCGACAGTGGCACGGCGCCGGCGCGCGGCGGCACGCCCGGTCCGTCCGTCACCGGCACGGGCTCGTTGGTCAGTGCGTAGATGCGGCGCGTGGCGCCCAGCGTGTCGGCGAGCTGCCGGCCGACCTGCGCGATTTCGGAGACTGGCAGGAACGCCGCCATGGCCAGCAGGGTCAGCAGCGGCAGCATGGCCGGATCGACGGCACCGCGCGTGGCCAGCACCGCGCCGGTGACCACGACCGCGAGGCCGCCCAGGCCGGTGAACACCTCGAGCAGGCTGTGCTGCAAGGTCAGCTCGCTGAAGAAGGGCAGGCGCAGGCGGATGTGGCGGTCCGACAGTGCGTCGAGCTGCTGGCCACGGTTGCGCTCCTGCTGGAAGGCGACGACCTCGCCCAGGCCCTGCACCGAGTCGACGGCGAAGGCACCCAGCTCGCCGGCCGCTTCGCGGGCCTGTGAGCCCAGCCGATCGACGCGCTTGCGCATCAGGAAGGGGCTGAGGCTGACGGCGAGCAGGAACGGCACCAGCGCCAGCGCGATCCAACCGCTGGCCGAAGCCAGCACGGCGAGAACGGCGGCCGGCACCAGCACGGCGACGAACGCCGGTGCCACCGTGTGGGCGAAGAAGTACTCGACCAATTCGACATCGTGCGTGGCCAGTGCCAGCAGGTCGCCGGTGCGCCGGCGCACCAGGTAGGCCGGCGCCAGGGCGTCGAGCTTGCGGAACACGTCGATGCGCATCTCCGCCAGCAGGCGGAACGCCATGTCGTGCGCGATCCAGGATTCCAGCCAGTGCAGGACGCCCGACAGCGGTGCCACGACCGCCAGCGCCCACAGATAAGGCGCATAGGGCTGGCCGTTCTTCAGCGCCAGCACCACCAGCGCGCTCAGCACGCCGACGCCGATGAACGCCAGCACGCGCAGCACGCCGAACACGAAGGTTGCCGTGAGCCGGCCCTTCCACGGCGTGATCAGCTTCATCAGCTCGCTCACCAGCCGGTACCAGCCCAGGCCCTCGGCCTTGATGATGCCTTCGGTGACGACTTTCGTGACGCCGTGCGGGGTGTCGGCGGCCGTCTCGGTGCTGGTCCGCGTGGGCGATGCGTCCACGAAGCGGGCCGTCGATTCGTTGATCTGCTCGGCCATCAGGCGGGCATAGACGCCGCCCTGGCGCATCAACGCGTCGTGGCGGCCGCTTTCGGCGACCCGGCCGCCGTCGAGCACGAGGATGCGGTCGCAATCGATGACGCTGGAGAGCCGATGGGCCAGGATCAGCGTGGTGCGGCCGCGCATCAGGCGATCGAGCGCTTCCTGGATCACGGCCTCGTTCTCGGCATCGACAGCGGAGAGCGCCTCGTCCAGCACCAGGATCGGCGTGTCGCGCAGCAAGGCGCGGGCGATGGCGACGCGCTGGCGCTGGCCGCCCGACAGCTTGATGCCCTTTTCGCCGACGACGGTGCCGTAGCCCTGGGGCAGCGACGTCACGAAGTCATGGATGTTGGCGGCGCGGGCGGCGGCCTCGATGTCGGCCCGCGACGCATCGGGCCGGCCCATGCGGATATTGTCCTCGATCGTGCCGTGGAACAGGAACGTGTCCTGGTTCACCACCGAGATCATCGCGCGGATGCGTTCGAAGGGCAGCGCGCGCAGGTCGTGGCCGCCGATGCGCACGGTGCCGGCATCGGGGTCATAGAAGCGCAGCAGCAGGCGCACGATCGACGACTTGCCGACGCCGGACGAGCCGACCAGGCCGACGCGCTCGCCGGCGGCAGCCGTGAAATCGAGCGCGTCATGCACGGTGCGGCGCGTGCCGGGATAGCGGAAGCGCACGCCCTCGAAGGCGATGGTGGGTTCCAGCGCCGCCGTCTGCCCGAGCGCCGATGCATCGGGCACGATCGGCTTGTCGTCGAGGATGCGGTAGATGCCCTGGGCGGCCGACATGCCGACCATGCCCTGGTGCAGCACCGAGCGCAGCTCGCGCATCGGCCGGAAGATCTCGACACCCAGCATCAGGATGACCAGCAGCGAGGTCAGCGCCATCGTTCCCGAATCGACGCGCCAGGCGCCCAGCGCCAGGGCCGCGGCGGCGCCGCAGGCAATCGCGCTGTCGGTGATGCCGCGCGCCAGAACGTTGGTGCCGAGCACCCACATGGTGCGCTGGAAGAGATCGCGCGCCTCGACCTCGAGCTTGTCGGCGCGTGCCTTGCTCTGGCCGAACGCCTTGAGCGTGGCCAGGCCCTGGATCGAATCCAGGAACTCGGCGGCGAAAGCGGCATAGGCTTTCTGGCGGCCCTGCGAGTTGGAGACGTCGCGCTTGTGCCACAGCGCCGGCGCGAACAATGCGATCAGCGCGAAGCCCAGCATCACGGCGGCCACCGGCAGATCGATGAAGGCGACGGCGGCGAAGATCAGGACAGGCGTCAGCAGCGAGATCAGGAACTGCGGCAGGAATTGGCCGAAATAGACCTCGAGTTGCTCGACGCCATCGGTCAACGACAAGGTCAGCGCGCCGGAGCGCTGGCGTCCGACAGTGCCCGGGCCCAGCGCCGCGATCTGATCGTAGATCGCGCGGCGCAGCTTCTTTTGCACGCGAGCCGCCGTTTCGTGCGCCACCATCGCGCGCCAGTGCTCGAAAGCGCCGCGCAGCACCATGACGATTGCGATCAGCCCGATCGGCAGCACCAGATCCGCAACGTCACGGCCGGCGAACACTTGGCCGATGAGCCAGCCCAGCAGGCCCAGCCGTGCCACGCCCAGTGCAACCGCCATCAGGCCGATCAGCACGGCCCAGGCGATGCGCCACCGCACGCCCTCGGTGAAAACCCACAGCCGCGGCTCGAAATGCATGGGATGAACTCCTGAAGCGATCGTCATACCGGCGCACAGCCTGGATCCCTCGCTACGCTTGGGATGACAGCCGGAGGTCGGGATAACGGACTGCTCGCGATACGACGGGTTGCAAACTATGGTGAACACCGACGTTCCGCCAATCGACAAAATCGAAGATGGCCTGTACATTTGTGTACAGGTGGATAATCGGAGATTCCGATCATGATCGCGGCCTGGGATGATCTGCGCATCTTTCTGATCCTGGCGCGCGAAGGCAACCTGACGGCTGCAGCACGCAAGCTCGATATCAGCCATCCCACGGTGGCGCGGCGCATCAAGGCGCTGGAGGAAGCCATCGGTGCCCGGCTGTTCGACCGTCTGCCCGATCGCTTCGGGCTTACGGTGGCCGGAGAGGCGCTGATGGCCGATGCGCAGGCCATGGAACAGGCGGCCGAGTCGATCCATCGCCGCAGCAGCGGGCTTGCTGCCGATCCCACCAAAGGCACCGTGCGCATCTCGGCGAGCGAGATGATGATCTCGTTCCTCGCCCTGCACCTGCCGTACCTGCGGCGCGGCCTGAAGTGCGTCGAGTTCGAATTGTCGGAGAATCACATGCCGGCAAATCTCTCGCGCCGCGAAGCCGATCTGATGATCCGCGAGCAGGTGCCCGATCTCGCCGACATCGTGACGCGCCGCCTCGGCCGCGTGTCGTACGCGGTTTACGGTCACGCGCAGCTGGTGACAGGTACCAGCGCCACGCGCGAGGCGATGCGGGGCATGCCGTGGGCGGGCTTCGATGAGGCTCACAACTATATGCCAGGCCAGAAATGGGTCCTGGACCTGCTCGATGGGCCACGGCCGATCGTGCGGGTCAACAACTGGATGATCCTGCACGACGTGGTGCGCGCCGGTGCCGGCCTTGGGGTGCTGCCCTGCTATCTGGGCGATGGTGATCCCGATCTGCGGCGGCTGGGCGGCGTGCTGGACGATATTGCGACCGATCAATGGTTGCTGGTGCACCGCGACCTGCGCACGCTCTCACGCGTGCGGCTTGTCATGGACGCCGTTGTCGCGTTGTTCCAGGAACAGCGCGCCGCGCTGGAGGGACGCCGCAAGAGCACGACCACCACCGTCGTGGATCATCCGCGCAAGCACGCAGCATCGCGCGCATAGCGCCCTCCGTCATCTCGGCATGGTTCGTGCGAGGTATGCACGGGTGTCGATTGCGGACAGTGCTGCGCTATGCTCAATGATGGCGTCGAACGACCAAGGAAGAGCCGGGAGGGAAACGGAACCATGCCGAGTTACGAACGGTCGATTGCGCTGTGGGAAGAAACCAAGCGCCATCTGGCCGGCGGCGTCAGCAGCAATGTGCGTTATGCCAGCGCGCCGGTCCCGCTGTTCTTCGCCCGCGGCGAAGGCGCGCGTCTTTATGACGTCGATGGCAACGTCCATATCGACTACATCCTGGGCAATGGTCCGGCAATCCTTGGTCATGCGCCGCCGACAGTGCTCAAGGCCGTGGCGGACAGTCTGGTCGAAGGCCAGGTCTACGCGGCGCAGCACGGGCGCGAGTTGGCACTGGCGAAAGCCCTGACGCGCTTGATCCCCGGTGCCGAGCTGGTTCGCTTCGCCACGTCGGGCACCGAAGCCGTGCACATGGCCTTCCGCATCGCGCGTGCCTTCACCGGCCGGCGCAAGATCGTGAAATTCGAAGGCCATTATCACGGCTGGACCGACCAGACCTACATCAGCGTGCGCCCGTCGCTGAACGAAGCGGGGCCTGCTAGCGAGCCGGTCGCGGTGCCCGAGTCGCCCGGCATGGCGCCCGGTGCGCTCGACGACGTGCTGGTGGTGGGCTGGAACGATCTGGCGGCCGTCGATGCCTTGTTCGCGCGCCACGGCGGCGATATCGCCGGCGTGATCATGGAACCGGTGATGGTCAATGGCGGCGTGATCGCGCCGGCGCCCGGCTACATCGAGGGCGTGCAGCGCCTGTGCACGGCCAATGGTGCGCTGTTCATCTGTGACGAGGTGATCACCGGCTTTCGCCTCGGGCTGGGTGGTGCGCAAGGCCGCTTCGGCCTCAAGCCCGATCTCTCGATCTTCGCCAAGGCCGTCGCCGGCGGCTTTCCGCTGGCGCTGGTCGCCGGC
>DATEIF010000223.1:0-2479 GCA_035279205.1 Vineibacter sp. | reverse complement strand
TGGACGACAACGCCGGGCTGCCGGTCAGGTCGAGCACCACAAGGTTCGGCGCGCCGCTGCCGGTGTCGAACGACACGTTGTTCAGGATGATCTCGCTACCCGTGGCGCCGGCCACGCGCCGCAGCAGGACCAGGCCGTCCGCCGCCGTCAGCGACGTGTTGTTCACCACGATGTCGCCGGTGCCGATCGCCAGCTCCAGGGTCGCGCCGAAGCCTGCGTGCACGCCGGCGACCGTCGTCACCAGGCTGTCGCCGGCCACGCCGCCGGCCGGCACCGTCACGCTGGCGGCATTGATCAGCCGGAAGTCGCCCAGGCCCTCGGACGCGCCGGCCGCCGCGCCCGACAGGAACCGCACGTTGTTGAGGCCGGCCGCCGCAGACAGGTCGACCGCGCCGCCGGCGACCGCCAACAGCCCGTTGGCCACCACGCCGCCGATCGTGCTCTGGAAGATGTCGCCGGCGGCGCTCAGCCGGACCGTGGCACCGACGGCCGCCAGCCCGCTGAGGAATTCGATGCTGCCGCTACGCGACACCAGCGTGACGTCGCCGCCCGCGGTGAGGATCGCGCTGTTTGCGGGCCCACCCGGCGCCGTGCCGCTGTCGCGTTGGCCGATCAGCGGTGTCCCCGATCCGGCCACGGAGATGACCGGAATCGATGACTCGTCGACATAGCGGAACGTGCCGCTCTGTGTTGCCAAGGTCGTATCGCTTTCGCGCGCGACATGCGCCAGGCCGGTCACCGAATTGTTCGGGTTGGTCAGTTCGACCGAACCGCTGCCGCGAACGGCCGTGGCCAACGCGCCCTCGAAAGGACCACCGCGCGTCAAGCGGATCGGCCCGTTCTGCTGGATCGCAACGCCCGCAGCGCCCGACTCCAGCACCAGACGCTGGAGCAACGCGCCGGCACCGGAAAAGTCCAGGCCCTGGACGGTGATCGCACCGGCAGTGCTTTCGCCCGCGATCGTCGCGCCGCCCAGCACGGATCCCGCCGCGCGGCCGATGGAGCCGATGCGCAGCGTACTGGTACGAATACCGGCCACCAGCAGATCCTGCGTCAGGCCACTGCCGCTGGTTCCGCCGACCAGCATCGGCGTGCCGTCGGTCGTGGGCCGCAACACCGTCACACCTGTCGGATTGTCGGCTCCGGTGCCGGTGACGGCGCCGATCCTCGCCACGACGGTCTCGGTCGTCCCGGGCCCTGTCGCACTCAAGCCTGAGGTCAGCGTGATCTGGTTGGCGGCGATATCGACGAAGCCACCGACGCCCACGGTGATGCCGCTGATCACCGTCACCGTGCCAAAGCTCCCATCGAACGTCGTGGATATGCCCAGGTTCACTGCGTTCGCATCGACATACCGGAAGTTGGTTCCGGCGGCCCCGGAGACAGAGGCCACGTCATTGGTCGCGCTGACGAGGTCCACGGCGCCGGAGGGGGCTGTGGCGATCAGAGCGCCTGCTGCGATCCGGCCACCGGTCTGCACGATGCCGGCGCTGGCGCCGCTGGCATTGAGGGAAACCGTTGGCCCCGAAATCGTGCCGGCACTCTGGGTGATCCCACCCGCGGTGGACGTCAGTGTGACAGCACTGGACCCGGCAACATTGGCGCTGACGAACAACGGTCCACCGGCCGAGATGTCGATCGTGGTGGCACTCAGATCGATGAAGATGGCCAGCTGCTGCGTGTTGGCAACGGAGATGCTGCCGGCCGTCGTGCCGCCTTGCGATGCGCCCAGCAGGTTGATGGCGTTGTTGGCATTGTCGATGTTGACGCTCGCGGATGGCGCCAGGAAACGGACTGTATACGCGCTGACTGGTGTTGCTGACAGATCGATGGCGCCGCCGAACGCTTCCACTGTCAGGACACCGCCGAGAATCGAATTTCCGTCGATCGGATTGATATCGACGGCGCTGCCAGCAAGGCCGCGCACAGCACCGGCCTGCGAGAAGAGGTAAACGCCGCGTTCGACGGCTGCCGGATCGGCGCCCGTCTCATTGTTCACGCTGATCCGGTCGGCGATGACGATATCACCGCCATTGAAAATCTGGATGGTGCCGCTGCCACCGACCAGGCTCAACGCACCCAGGGTGACGGGACCCGTGCCGCCCCTGTAGAAGAAGTCGCCGCCGGTCGCCGATCCCGTGACCGTGCCGACGGTGTTGACCACGCTGCCGTTGGCCAGCGGCGGCAGTTGCACCGATCCGGCAGTCGCCACGGCCTGCAGTGTACCGGGCGTCGTGATGCCGCCGCCGGTCTGCTGGATATCGGTTGCCAGCAGCGCGACCGACGGCGCGCCGGGCGTCGTGCTGGTTCCCGCCGACAGGCTGCCGGCAATCGTCAAGGCACCATCGCTGATCAGCGATATGCCCGCCGGAGTCGTGATGCCACCATCCCCGATGGCCAGCGGCGACGCGCTGCGCAAACTGACATTGCCGCCGGCCGAACTCGCCACTGACGCAAAAGTACCTATGGCGTTGCCCAC
>DATEIF010000222.1:0-26751 GCA_035279205.1 Vineibacter sp. | reverse complement strand
ATGAGCGGACGGTCGAGGCCGACCTTTACACACCCTCCGGCCGCCCCAGGGCCGCGTTGCTGCTGGCGCCCGGTGCTGCCGTGTTGGGCCGTGACGAGCCACGGTTGATCGCTTTGGCCCGATCGATCGCCCGCGCGGGCTTCATCGTGATGGTCCCCGAGCTGCCCGCTGTGCGTCGGCTGGCGTTGTCACGCGCCGATGCCGACGTGCTGGCCGACGCATTGCGCGTGCTGCGCCGGCAACAGCCGGACCTTCCGCTCGGCGTCATGGCAATTTCCTACGGCGTCGGGCCGGCGCTGATCGCAACCCTGGAGCCCGACCTCGACGGCAAGGTCGACTTCGTCGTCGGCATCGGTGCCTACCACAACACCGACGAGGTGATCCGCTTCATCACCACCGGCACATACCGTCGGATCGGCGATGGCCGCCTGCACCGGCGGGCGCCCAACCAGTATGGCCGCTGGGTGTTCATGTCGGCCAATGCCGACCGCGTTGCCGACCCGGCGGACGCCGCGCTGCTGCAGCAGGCCGCCAAACGCAAGCTTGCGGACCCGGCCTCCGCGACAACCGACCTGCGGCCCCGCATGGGCGCCGACGCCGCTGCCGTCCTCGACCTGATGGAGAACGACGATCCCGACCGCGTGACGACGCTGGTGGCCGCCCTGCCGGAATCGATCCGTCAGGATATCGACGCACTCAATCTGGCGCTGCACGACCTGCGCTCGCTCAGAGCGCAGCTGATCCTGATCCACGGCCGCGACGATACGATGATCCCGTTCACCGAGAGCGAAGCGCTCGCCGCCGCCGTGCCCAAGGGCAACGCATCGCTCTACCTCGTGGACAACATCGGCCACGTCGAGTTCGATTCGGTCAGCCTGGCCAACGCCTGGACGATGTGGTCGGCGATCGATCGGGCCCTGTCGTGGCGGCGCTAGTGCCTGGAATCGCCGGTTGCCGACACACCTGTCATCCCTCGCTGCGCTCGGGATGACAGCCCGCGTCAGCCAGCGGCCGCGACACGCTGGTTGCCGAAGGCGGTCATGACATGCTCGGCGAACAGGCGCAGCGACGCAATGCTGGCGTTGGGATCGACCAGCAGGATGGTCTCGATGCCGCCTTCCTGCAGGCGGCGGATGCGCGCGATGATCTCCTCGGGCGTGCCCAGCAGCGGCGCGTCATCTTCCAGCGAAGGCTTGCCGCCGCCGCGGGCAAGATCGCCGATCGTGCGGATGACTCTCTCTCGGGTTTCATACGCTGCCGACCGTTCGGCCTCGGTGCGCACGATCTGAAGCGCGCGCGTCAAGCCGACCATCGATGGATCATAGGCGCGGCCGATACGCCGGCATTCGTCGCGGAACAGCGCCGCCCGCTCGATACTGAGATCGATCGTGCCGAGCTGGTCCAACAGCAGATTGTAGCCCTCGCGCGCCGCGCGGCGGATCGAGTCGGGACTGCCGGCGGCCAGCCACAACGGCGGATGCGGCCGCTGCAGCGGCTCAGGCTCGACCACGATATTGTCGAACCGCCAATGCCTGCCGTGATGCGAGAACGTCCCCTCGCTGGTCCATGCCTTGCGGATGATCTCGATCGCCTCGTCGAAGCGCTCGGCCGCCTCCGCCATGGGAATGTGGAAGCCGGCAAACTCGCTGGCGCGGTAGCCCTTGCCGATCCCGAACTCCAGGCGGCCGCCGGACAGCAGGTCCAGTGTCGCCGCCTGCTCGGCGATCAGCACCGGGTTGTGCCACGGCAACACCACGACCGCCGTGCCCAGCCGGATCGTGCGGGTGCGCGCCGCCAGGTAGGCCAGCAAGGTCAAGGAAGCCGAGACCTGTCCGGCGCCAGTGAAGTGATGCTCGACCAGGAAGACGCTGTGGAGCCCCAGGCACTCGGCTTCAATGACGTAGTCGATGAAATCGCTGTAGCCGTGGCTATCGCCGGATCCCAGGGATCGCTTCGTCTTGGCGCCACCGAACAGACCGAATCTCATCCCGCCCTCCCGACACGCAGTGACGGCAGTCGACTTTCCCTGACAAGTTTAGCCGCGCGCGCTCCCCGCGTGGAGAGCGCCTGGGCAAAGCGCTCACACTTTGGACACTCCCGGTGTCGGCATCGGGGCATGTGACAGACGGCGCATATCCGGCTATGCTCGACGTTAAGGCAGGTCGCGGATGTGCGTGACCGGCGGCCGGATTGACCGTCAAGGCACGGATCGTCCACGGCCCCTCGAACCAGTTGTTCGGGAGGATCGTCTATGGCCACCATTCGCAATCCCATCGAATACGCGAACGATTCGCTCAAGGGCCTGGGACATGTGCTGGGCTCGACATTCCATGCCGTTGGCGGTGCCGATGAAACCCGGCATGCCGCGCCACCAGCCGTTGGCCGTGTCGGACTAGCCGATCTGCGCGAAGCCCTGGCCAAGGGTTTCAACGACTTCGGCGCCTTCCGCACCGACGTGATCTTCCTGGTGCTGGTCTATCCGGTCATCGGACTGGTGCTGGCGCGTGCCGCCTTCGGCCAGGACATGCTGCCGCTGCTGTTTCCCCTGGCCTCGGGCTTTGCGCTGGTCGGCCCCGTGGCGGCCGTCGGCCTCTATGAGATGAGCAGGCGTCGCGAGGAAGGCCATGAGATCAGCTGGGCCGACGCCTTCGGTGTGGTCCGCTCGCCCGCATTCGGCGCCATCATGGTGCTGGGCCTGCTGCTGGTCGGCATCTTCGGCGTCTGGCTGTTCGCAGCCCAGTTCATCTACGATATGACCCTGGGTCCCGAGCCGCCGGTGTCGATCGAGGCGTTCGCCCGCGACGTGCTCACGACCAGCGCCGGCTGGACCATGATCGTGATCGGTGTCGGCGTCGGCTTCCTGTTTGCCGTGGCGGTGCTGGCCATCAGCGTCGTGTCGTTCCCGCTGATGCTCGATCGTGGCACGGCGCTGGATACCGCCGTCGCTACGTCGATCCGCGCAGTGAAGGCAAATCCGATGACGATGGCGGCCTGGGGCATGATCGTCGCCGGTGGCCTTGTGCTGGGTTCGATCCCGCTGTTCATCGGCCTGATCATCGTCATGCCGGTGCTGGGACATGCGACATGGCATCTGTATCGCAAGATGGTGCCGCGGCCGTAGCTCAGCGACCTTCCGACATCACTCCAGCGGGCTCGATGCCGATCCACGCGAGCCCGCTGGGCAGCCTGCTTTCGCTGCCTATTGCCGTTGAACGCCGAGCTGATCCGCCACACGGCGCCACAAATCCTGCTCCGATCGGATGAAATGCGCCAGCTCGGTCCCTGACAGCGCCTCAGGATACATGCCCAGCGCTCCCATCCGCGCCGTAATCTCGGGTTCCGCGGCCGTCTTGGCGATTTCCACGGCGAGACGCTGGACGACGGCATCAGGCGTTCCGCGCGGTGCCACCAGCACGAACCAGCCATCGACGACCATGTCGGGCACGATCTCGGCGACGGCCGGCACCGCGGGATAACGCGCCAACCGATTTTTCGAGAAGACGGCGAGCGGCGTCAACTTGCCGGCTTCGACCATCGAGGCCAGCGCCGCCACACCATCGGTCATCAGCATGGCGTCACGGCTCAACAGCGCCGATATGGCGGTCGTGCTGCCGTTGAACGACACGGTGAAGAATTTGCCGCCGCTGCGGTGGGCCAGCATCTCGGTTGCCAGATGTGGCACCGAGTTGAAGCCGGAAACGGCGACGGTCACGGTATCCGGCTGCGCCTTGGCCATGGCGAGGACATCGGGCAACGTCCGGGCTGGTGCGTGCGGTGCCGCCACCATCAGCAACGGGGCGCGTGCCACCAGCGCGACGGGAACGAAATCCTTGTCGAAATCGTACTGCATCTCCTTCATCGTATGCGGCGCGACCGTGATCGCCGAGGCGTGCACGACGCCCAGCGCATAACCGTCGGCCGGCAAGCGCTTCAGCGCGCCCAACGCGATGTTGCCGCCTGCCCCGCCACGCGAATCGACAACGAATTGCTGTTGGAAGGTTCGGCCCAACTGGTCGGCCAACAACCGCGCCATGACATCGGGCGCCGACCCAGTTGGCGCCGTCACGATGACGCGCACCGGTTTCTGCGGCCAGGTTTCGGCGCCTGCGGCGGTCGGTGCGCTCACCAGCACCGCCGACCACAGCATCAGCGTGCGGGCAATCCTCATGACACGCGCTCGTCAGGCTGGTGGCCCCAGGTGCTGAACCGCTCGAACCGGCCGGGCGTCCACGGTGTCGTCTCGATGCGAACACCACCCCACCCGAACTCGAGATCGAACCCGGATGGCGTGCGACAGTAGAAGGATACCATCCGGTCGTTGGGATGCTGCCCCAGCGTGCGCGTGATCGGCACGCTGGCGGCACGCGCCCGGTCATAGGCCAGGCCGACATCCTCCAGGGTGGCGGCCTCGACCATGATGTGGTTGAGGCGTTTGGGCAGCGACATCGGCAGTCCGGCGTAGGCGATCGAATGATGCCGTGGATTGAGATGCAGGAATGCGACGGTGACGGGAATGGGTCCTATCTTGTCGTGAATGTGGTCGCTGATCGCCGCGCCCAGGAAATCACTGCAAAAGGTTTCGCTCGCAGGCAGATCCATCGTGCCCAGCACGATGTGGCCCAGGCCGCCATCACCGGTCACGAAGCCACCGCCGACCAGCGGCGACCGGAAGGGCGTGGCCGCAGCCTGCGCACCAACCGCCAGTTCGAACGACGTGCCGTTGGGATCGCAGAATCGGTAGAACCGTGCGACGCCGCGCAGTGACGCTTCGGCATCGCTGCCGGGCGTCACGGGAATGCCGGCATCACGCAGCCTCCCGATCCGTCGATCGAGTTCCGCTTCGCCGTCGACCTCGAACCCGGCGAAGGCGAGATCATCGCAGCGTCCAGGGACGACAAGAATGCGCCGCGCCCGTTCATCGAACCGAAGGGCCCGCGCCTCACCCACGACGTCGACCGCGAAGCCGCAAACGGCACCGGCAAACGCCTCCCACGCCGGCACATCCGATGCTTCGACGCCGACATAAGCCAATCGCACCGTCATGTTTCTGCTCCAACAGCGGCCCTGAGCGCGACGGCTGCAGGACGGCCGCACACCCTGTCCAGCAGCGCTTCCAGGTCTGCCGGCACGTCCTGCCCGCGCCAGGCAACCCGTTGATCGGGGCGCACGAGCACCAGCGGCCGGTCGTAGAGCGCGACCGCCTGCGGCTCGGCGCCGATATCGATCACGACCAGAGGCAGACCGCATCGTTGCGCGGCCGCCCGCAGGCGCGAGACAGCCTGGGGCTGGCCGTGCGTAACCAAAGTGAAATCGGGCCCCAACAGGTCGTGCAGCCATCTCCCGTCGCGCAACCGGGTCTGCGGTGCCCGGCACCCCGGCGCGGTGGACGGCACATAGCGGGCGATCTCGAAGGTGGGCGGCTGGCCTTCGTCGTAGGCAATGACGGGAGATCCCTCGTAGAAGAGGCCGAAATTCAAGCCGACGGGATTGAACTGCATCACCTCGGTGGCCAGCAACGCGGCGCCGAACGCGCGACGCGCGCTGATGCCGTCAGCCGTGTCGGCTTCCAGCGCATCCGGCAGCTTGATACCTTGTTGATTGGTGAACAGCTGGCGGGCTGCCCGCGAGACCTGCTCGCCGACCGGCCGACGCTCCGTTTCGTAGGCGTCCAGCAGCGCCGTCGAGCCCCAGCCCCTGATGGCAGCCGCCAGCATCCAGCCCAGCGAGATCGCATCCTCGATGCCGGCGTTCATGCCGAAGCCGCCATAGGGGATCCAGAGATGCGCGGCATCACCGGCAAGAAAGACATTGCCAACCCGATATCGATCGGCCACCAGGCGGCGTCCGGTCCAGTCCTCGGCCGCGATCAATTCCATATCCACCGGTGCGCCAATCACCTGCGCGATCAGGGCGCGCGTGTCGACCGCGTCGAACGCCTCGTCGCGCCGCAGCGTGCAGTGACACAACCAGAGTGCATCGCCGTCGAGCGCAATCACATTGCCGCGCCGCTCACCATTGACGATCCAGGTCATCCAGGCCGGCCGACGGGACAACTGCGTCTTCAACGCGTGGGAGCGGAGATAGACCGAGCGGGTGCGGGACAGGTTGTCGTCGCCCCGAAGCTTGATTCCGATCGACTTGCGGACCGCGCTGCGGGCGCCATCACAGCCCACGACGAACCGGGCCCGCAGGCGGTGCTGTTCTCCCGTCAAGGGGTGACGCAGGCTCGCGTCGACGTCGGTCCCGCGATCCACCAGGGCGGTCAGCTCGGAATCGAAAGCGATATCCACGCCCAGCGCGTTGACGGCGTAATCCCGCAGCACGGGCTCGAGGAAGAGCTGGCTGATCCGATGCTGCGGCTCGGGCGTCGGCCAATCGGCATCGAGCGCTGGGATATCGCTGTTGCCGCGCTGCGACCAGGGCGGCATCACAAAGCGACCGAGCTCATGGCCCAGAAAGCGCGTGGCGTAGGCGATGTCCCCCGGATGGTCCGCCGGCAGGCCTGCTTGCCTGACGTCGGCCGCGACGCCCAGCCGACGAAAGATCTCCATGCTGCGCGCGCTGGTGGTGTTGCATTTCGGGTGCGCCGGCGCATCGGCGGGACGCGCCTCCACCACGCGGCAGGAAATGCCGCGCCTGGCGAGGTCCATGGCAAGCGTCAGGCCGACCGGGCCGGCACCGACGATCAGGACATCGCAATCCCTCGCGGTTGTCGCGGACGAAAGCTGACTCATCGCAGCGCCTTGGTTCTGTTTCCTCGGCACCCGATGTAGATCGCCTGCAGCTGGTCGGGAAATTAAAAGTCGATATCGTGGTATCATTTCCATAGATACCTCTGACCCGGAGTATCATTTCTCTCATGACGAGGACGGCATGAACCTGCGTCGCGTCAATCTCAACCTGATGCCGGTGCTGCGTGAGCTGCTGCGGACCCGCAACGTTACCCGCGCCAGCGAACGGCTGGGCCTGACGCAATCAGCGACCAGCGCGGCGCTGGGGCGCCTGCGGCTGCTCCTGCAGGATGATCTGCTGGTCATGGTCGGCCGCCGCATGCAGTTGACGGAGACCGCGCAGCGCCTGGTCACGCCCCTCGAGGAGGCCCTGGCGGCATTGGAGCAGGTGGTCGCGGCGCCGGTCTTTGATCCTGGCAAACTGGAGCGTCGCTTCGTGGTTGCGACAGCCGACTATGTGTCGTTCCTGCTGGCCTCCGCGGTGGTCCGCCGGATCGCCCGCGAGGCACCGCGCAGCTCAATCCAGTTCGTCGACATACCAGCGAACTATCTGGCGCGCATGCGCATGGGCGAGATCGACCTGTTGCTGGCCCCGGATCTCGGCATCAGCCGCCAGCAGGGCGTACGGCACATGCCTTTGATCCGCGATCGCATGGTGTGCATCGCCGCGCGCGGGCATCCGACAATCGGCAAGCGGCTGGATCGGCAGGCCTACTTGCGCCTGCCGCACGCTACATTTCAGGTCAGCGACAGCAATGCCGCGAGCTTCGAGCAGACCATGTTGTACAAGCAGCACGCGCGGCAGAACAACGTCGTGCTCGTCCCCAACTTCATGCTGCTGCCGCAGGTCGTTGCCGAGACGGAGTGCATCGCACTCGTCCACCGCAAGCTCGCCGAGCGGTTTGCCGTGATGGCAGCGATCCGGCTGATCGAACCACCGCTTCGGATACCCGACATCGAGATCGCGGCCTTCTGGACAGCAAGCCAGGACCGCGATCCCGTCCATCGGTGGCTACGCGACATCCTCAAGGAAGCTGCCGCGGCGCAGTAGCGATCACCTCTCCCCGCGAGAGCGGGGAGAGGGAGGGGCCCGCGCGCAGCGCGGGAGGATGAGGGGTACGATCGTCCAGTCCCTGCCCTCGCGCGCATGGCTTTTTCGTTCCTACCCCTCACCTTCCCATGCCTTCGGCATGGGCCCCTTCCTCTCCCCGCTCTCGCGGGGAGAGGAGAAATAGCGTCACAACCCCAGTTTGGCCGCCAGCCCGATCCGCTGCAGCTTGCCGGTCGCGCCCTTGGGGATCTCCGGCAGGAACACCACCTTGCGTGGCACCTTGAAGGCAGCCAGTCGTTCGCTGACGAAGTCGCGCAGCTCCTTTTCGCTGACGCTCTTGCCTTCGCGCAGCACGACGGCGGCGGCGACCTCCTCGCCCAGCTTGTCGTGCGGCATGGCGAACGTGACGACCTGCAGCACGGCGGGATGGTCCATCAGGACTTCGTCGACCTCGCGCGGCGAGACCTTCTCGCCGCCGCGATTGATGATCTCCTTCAGCCGGCCGGTGATGCTGACGTAGCCTTCGCCGTCCATGACGCCCTGGTCGCCGGTGCGGAACCAGCCATTGGTGAACGCTTCGCCATTGGCCTTGGGATTGTTCTCGTAGCCGGCCGTGACGTTGGCGCCGCGAATCACGATCTCGCCGGTCGCATTGGCCGGCAGCAGCGCGCCCGCTTCGTCCATGATCGCGATCTCGGGGCCGGCCGCGACCCCCACCGTCCCGGGCTTGCGGTTGCTCGGCGGCAGCGGGTTGCTCGCCATCTGGTGCGACGCTTCGGTCATGCCGTAGGCTTCGATGACCGGCGCGTTGAACGTCGCCTCGAGCTCGGCGATCACCTGCGGCGGCAGCGACGACGAGGACGACCGCACGAAGCGCAGCGGTGTGGCGGCGATAATGGCCTTATTTTGCGTCGCCCGCGTCAGGATCGCCTGGTGCATGGTGGGCACCGCCGTATACCAGGTCGGCTTGGCCTCCTGCATCCAGGCAAAGAAGCGCAGCGCATTGAATCCGGGTGTGCAGAACACCGAGCTGCCGGCCGAGAACGGCGCCAGCAGACCGGCCATGAGGCCATGGATGTGGAACAGCGGCATGATGTTCAGGCCGCGATCACCCGCGGTGAACTGCAACGTCTGGGCGATATTGCCGGCTGACGCGCAGATGTTGCGCTGGGCCAACGGCACGATCTTGGGCCGCGACGTCGTGCCCGACGTGTGCAGGATCAGCGCGACATCGTCAGGCTCGGCGTAGCGACCATTGCCCACGATGCCGCCGGTGCGATCGCCCAGCGTAAACGCGCCGGCGCCCTGCGACGGTTCGGCGGCGAGTTCGATCACCGGTACGCCCAGCTTGCGGGCCACGCCGACAGCCGGCGAGTCGCTGCCTTTGTCGACCACCAGTGCCTTGGCATTGATGTCGGACATGTAGAACTCGAACTCGTCAGCCCGGTACGCAGGATTGAGCGGCGCTGCGGTGGCACCGGCGGCGATCGCGACAAACGCCGTCGCCATCTCCGGGCCATTGGGCAGGACGATCGCCACGCGGTCATTGCGACCGATGCCCAAGGCGTTGAGCGTGCCAAGGCTGCGATCGACGAGACTGCGCAGGCCCGCGTAGGTGAGAGGCGGTGTGCCGGGCGCCGCGATCGCGACGTCGGCATCGGCACCCTTGGCCAGCAGTTCCCGCAGCGTCGAAACCCTCGTCATTGTCATACCCTCTTCGTCGTTACGTTTGCTGCCACTCTCTGCGCTGTGATCCCTTGCTGCGCTCGGGATGACAGTAGCACCACACTACATCGCCTCGATGCGCAGCCGCCCCTTGGCCGCCTGCAGCGAGCGGGCCAGCAGGCTGGCACAGGCGTAGACCGCATCGATGTGCGGCGTCGGCGTCTGCGTGATGCGACCCAGCTCGACGACCGAGCCGACCAGCGCCTCGACCTCGATCACGCGGCCGGTCTCGACGTCCTGCAGCATCGAGGTCTTGTGAGCGCCGACGGCCTCGGCGCCAGCGATGCGCTTCTCGAGCGACACGCGGAAGCGAATGCCGAGCTTCTCGCCCACGGCCTGCGCCTCCTGCATCATCTTGGCTGCCAGGTCCCGCGTCAGCGGGAATTGGCATATATCGACCAGGGTCGCGTGCGTCAGCGCACTCAGCGGATTGAAGCTGAGGTTGCCCCAGAGTTTCGTCCACAACTCGGCGCGGATGTCGGAGATCACCGGCGCCTTGAAGCCGGCCTTGCGCAGCGCCTCAGACACCACCTTGATGCGTGGTGTCTCGCTGCCGTCGATCTCGGCCACGGAAAACCGGTTGCCCTCGATGTGCTTGATCACGCCAGGCGCCGTGATCTCGGCCGCTGGATAGACCACCGAACCGATGACACGCTCGATCGGCAGGTTGTCGGCGATAACACCGCCGGGATCGACCGACTGCAGGCGCGTCCCTTCGTGGGCACCAGGCTGCTTCATGAAATACCACCAGGGGATGCCGTTCTGTGCCGTCATCACCATGGTATCGGGGCCATAGAGCGCCGGCAGGTCGCGCACGACGGCCGCCACCTGGTGCGCCTTCATGCCCAGGATCACCAGGTCCTGGGCGCCGGCCTCGGCGATCTTGTCTGTCGCCGCGACCTTGGCCACGGCCTGCTGCCCATCCTCGCCGACCAGCTGCAGGCCGTTGGCGCGGATCGCCGCCAAATGTGGGCCACGGGCGATCAGCGTCACCTGCTCACCAGCCTCGGCCAGCCGGACACCCAGCAGTCCGCCAATGGCCCCGGCACCAACCACACAGATCTTCATCGCGGCTCCCGGTCGCAGGGCGCGCAGCGCGCGCCGGCGGCGCACTTAATCACGTCAGCGTTGCGCGCTAAAGCCCTGCTGCGGCATCTGACTTGTGACCGTGACGAGATCGTGACGCCGTCTGCGGATGCCTATAAGGCCGGTCAGGACCCACACCGATGCTCCTTGGCCTGCCTTATTTCGATGCCCTGCTGCTGTTCGGCGCCGGCCTGCTGGCTGCGGCGGCCAACGCCATCGCGGGCGGCGGCACATTCCTGACGTTCCCCGCATTTCTGGCCACGGGTGTGCCGGCCGTCATCGCCAATGCCTCCAATGCGGTGGCGATCTGGCCCGGCCGCCTGCTGGTGATTGCCGCCTATCGCCGCGAGTTGGCACGCCAGACCCGGCAGGCGCTGCGCGCCGGCCTGATTTGCATTGCCGGTGGCATTGTCGGAGCCTGGGCATTGCTGCAGTCGGGTGACAAGGCGTTCCTGCGGACCGTGCCCTGGCTGCTGCTGATCGCGACCCTGCTGCTGCTGTTTGACCGGCCGATCCAAAGGCGCTTCGGCGTCGGCAAACCCGGCAGCGAGCCCTCATGGACCTGGCGGGCCGCACTCATGGCTGCGCTGTTTCTGTGTGCGGCCTATGGCGGCTTCTTCGGCGGCGGCTTAGGGGTGATCCTGATGCCCCTGCTCTCGCTGTCCGGCGTACGCGACATCCAGGAACTGAACGCGCTCAAGAACCTGCTGGTCGCGCTCATCGCCGGCGTCGCGGTGGTTATCTTCGTCGCTTCGGGCGCCGTGTCGTGGCCGGGCACCCTGGTGATGATGGCCGGCGCACTGGTCGGCGGATACGGCGGCGGTGCCGCGGCGCGGCACATTCCGGCGCCCGCCCTGCGGGTGGTCATCATCGCCTGCGGCTTCGCGCTCTCAGCCTATTATTTCTGGGATATCTACCTGCGCCCGGCTAAAGGTTGACACGGCGATTGCGCAGGGCTCGCCCCTTTGGTTAAGACAGGCTTGCCAGAGAGGAGCGGCATGGGCGCGTTCGCCATCGAGTCATTGTCCAAGGATGCCAGCGTGCGTACCGAGCAGTGCGCGGCATGAGCGTGCTGGCGGCGATTGCCCGCATCGGCGGCAGGCTGCTGGCCGGGCTGGTGGTGTTCGTGCTGACCCTGCTGGTCGGCCTCTACTTCCATTTGCGCACGTCCCTGCCCGACTACGCCGGCACGGTCCGCATTGCCGGTCTGCAGGCATCGATCGACATCGTGCGCGATCGCAACGCCATCCCGCATATTTTCGCAGGCTCGTTGGAAGATGCCATGTTCGGCCTGGGCTACGTGCATGCCCAGGACCGGCTATGGCAGATGGAAATGATGCGGCGGGCCGCCGCAGGCCGGCTGTCGGAGGTCCTGCCGCCGGCGCTCGCCGGAACGGGCGTGGTCGATATCGACCGCACCATGCGCGCGCTGGGCGTCTATCGCCGCGCCCAGGACAGCCTGAACGCTCTCACCCCCCGCACGCGCAAGCTGCTTGAAGCCTATTCCGCCGGCGTCAACGCCCACATCGCCACGCACAAGGGGTCGTTCGGTCCAGAATTTACGCTGCTGCAGGTGACGCCCGAACCCTGGCAGCCCGCCGACTCGCTGGTCTGGGGCAAGCTGATGGCGCTCAGCCTGGACGGCAACTGGCGCGCCGAGCTGTTCCGCGCCCGCCTGATGAAGAAGCTGGGCGAAGCGCGCATGCTGCAGATGTTCCCGCAGCTGGGCGACGATCGCGAATCGACCTTGTCGATCCTGGGCGATGCGCTGCTGCAATTGCCGCTGGACCGCCTGTTCGGCGCCACTGACAACGCGCTGACCCGCAAGCGGGAGGCATCCAACGAATGGGTGCTCTCCGGCACGCACACCAGCAGCGGCAAGCCGCTGCTGGCCAATGATCCGCATCTAGGCCTGGGCGCACCCGGCATCTGGTACCTGGCGCGGCTGGTCGGGCCCGACTTCGACATCCGCGGTGCCACGTCGCCGGGCTCGCCCGCCGTCGTGCTGGGCCACAACGGACGCATCGCCTGGGGCTTCACCACCACCAACCTCGACAGCCAGGACCTGTTCGTCGAGCGCATCGATCCGGGTGATCCCGGCAAGTATGTGACGCCCGACGGCGCCCGCCCCTTTAACGCGCGCGAGGAATATATCAACGTACGGTTTGGGGAGCAGGTGAAGATCCGCCTGCGCACCACCCGACACGGCCCGGTGATTTCCGACGTGCTCGACCCCAAGACGGTTGAGGTCGAGGGCGGCCACGTACTGGCCTTGTCGGCAACGGCGCTCGATCCCGGCGACACGTCGGCCGAAGGTTTCCTCGAGCTCGGCCTGGCGCGCGACTGGGACCAGTTCCTGGCGGCGGCGCGCAAGATCGTCTCGCCGATGCAGAACATCGTCTACGCCGACACCGCCGGCAATATCGGCTTCATTGCGCCGGCCAAGGTGCCGATCCGTCGCAAGGGCGACGGCTTCCTGCCGGTGCCGGGCTGGACCGGCGAGTATGACTGGGCGGGCTTCGTGCCGTTCGAGGAGTTGCCGCGCGCCTACAATCCGCCCGGCGGCATCATCGTCAACGCCAACGCGCGGCTGGTTCCCGGCAACTTCCGACACTTCATCAGCCGCGAATGGGCCGAGCCGTACCGGCAGCGACGCGCCAACGCAATGCTGTCCGGTGCCGGCCAGCACACTGTCGGCAGCATGATCGCCTTGCAGGAGGACACGCTGTCGCCGGACACGGCCGACACGCTGCCCTTCCTGCTCGCGCTACAGCCGCGTGACGTGCGCCAAGCCTACGCGATCGACCGCTTGCGGCACTGGAACCGGCGCATGCTGGCCGACCAGCCGGAACCGTTGATCTACACGGCCTGGCTGCGCGCCCTGCAGCGAGTCCTGTATGCCGACGAACTGGGCGAAGACCTGTTCAAGGACTACGCCTCGCCCAACATCGCCTTCCTGGTCACCATCCTGCGCGACCGCCCCGAATGGTGCGATGACGTACGCACGCCGCGGCCCGAAACCTGCGCCGAGGCGATATCGACGGCGCTCGATCTGGCGCTGGATGAGCTGCAGAAACGCTACGGGCCGTCGATCGACTCGTGGCGCTGGGGTGACGCCCACCAGGCGACGCACCGCCACGCATTGTTCGACGCGGTGCCGTTGCTGCGTGACGTGGCGTCGATCCGCTTTCCTGCCGACGGCGGCATGCACACCCTCAATCGCGCCTCCCCCGCCTTTCGCGACGGCCGTGATCCGTACGCCGACGTACACGGCGCCGGCCTGCGGGCGATCTACGATTTCGACGACCTCGACAACAGCCGCTTCGCGATCCCGCTGGGACAATCCGGCAACTTCCTGTCGCCCTGGTACGCCAACTTCGTGAGCGGCTGGCGCGCCTTCGACTACCTGCGTATCGGCGGCAGCTATCGCTTCCGGCTGCAGCGCGAAGGCATCGGCACGATCAGCCTGGTGCCGCCTCCGAAATAACGTCCTCGGTCGGCGCCAGCCATCCGCGATAGTGCACCAGGCGGCCGATCACAGGCAGGCCGATCTCGACGTCGAAGCGAAAGCGACCGGCGTCGTCGGCGCGCTCGTTGGCGACAATGCGTGGCCACAGAAAGCGGGGCAGCGGCACGCCCAGGACGCTGCCGCGGCACAGGTGCAGGTCGATGCCGTGCGCGGACGCAGCGGCCTGCATGGCGAAGGCGACCGCACCGAAACGCTCCACGATCACGCCCGGCTCACCGCCGGCAGCTGCGTGCTGTACCGACACGAATGACTGGCGTCCAAAGGTGCGCCGCCACGTCTCGACGCCGTCGCGCACGGAAAAAGCCACGCTGACCGGCACATCCGGGTTCGTCGCCGGGAAGCCGAAGACATGCGCGGCGAACCGGGCAACGATCCCCTGAGCGCCTTTGATGTCGGCACGGCCATGCCACATCGCGGCCGACGTCAGATCGTGCAACCTGGCGATCGGCGCCGGCAACAGATCGTAGGCAGCGCCGATGCAGCGCTCGTAGAGCGGCTTGGCCTCGTCGCTCGCGCTGCGAATCGCCCGTCCCTCGGCCTCGACCAGAATCTCCTCCAGGGAGAGCAGGCCAACGCAGGGCACCGCCCCCCGTATCGTCACGTCACCGCGTGCCAGCTTGCGTACCAGCGCGACCGCGGCGAGCGCCGGGATCCAAGGTCCGTCGCCGGATTCAGCCAGCAACCGCCAGCGTCGTGTGACCGCCCGGCCCGTCGCGGTACGGCCGGCGACGTCGACCAGCATCCCGCCGCGATCGGTGCCCCATCCGCGCACCCGATCGGCCAACCAGCGCAATACGCCTGTGAACGGCACCAGCGACCTGATCCAGCGCCAGCGCACCGGCCACGACAGCAACCACGTCCCGACATGCAGGAGCGGCAGCTCCAGGCCGGCGTGAAACGCCACCCGCTCGCGCACCCCGTAGCGCTCGGGCAACAACGTCAGGTCGGGAACGTCGCACAACGAAAACCAGCGTGGCCCCAGACTGGCGCCGTCCGGCAAGGCCAGGATGCGGCGATGCAGGTCTTGCCAACCAGTTCCGTCGATCCAGGAGCCGTTCTGCCACAGCCGTACTGGACGGCCGACATAACTGAGGATGGCGGCGATGGTCGCCCGCCCGCGCGGTGCGCGATTGCCCGGTGTAATGGCGATGTCGATGGTATCGATGCAAGACAGGCCCCTGGCCATGTGCTCGATGGCGGCGCTTGACAGCGCCGGGACCGAACTGGCGCCCGTCGCCACCAGGACACCGGCTTGGCGCGCCGCCGGATCAAGCCGGTTGATGCCGCAGACGAACGCACGCGCGTCGGCCAGATCGACATAGTGAATCCCAAGCCGGATGCAGGCCTCGGCAACGCGGTAGTCCGACTCCTGAAACGGTCCCGCGGTGTGGATGACGGCGGCTGCGTCCAGCCGCGCCAACCTATCCGCCCAATCCACCGCATCGATGTCGAGCGTTGCCGCCGTGATATCGGGGCGGCCGTGCAAATGGCACAGCTCCGCGGCCAGGGCTGCGGCCGGCGGCCCGTTGCGTGCGGCAACGACGAGCGCGATGCCAGGATCGCGCGCCAGCAGCCGGCAGACCCGCGCGCCGAATGCGCCCGTAGCGCCGATCACGACGACGCGAAATCCCGACATCGGCTGTCAACTCAGGAAGCGCGCGACGACATCCGGGCTGGGCACCAGGCAGGTGTCGCGGCGGCCGAACCAGGCATAGCGGTTGGCGGCGATCCGGTCATACGCCCAGTCGCGCCACGGTCGCGGGAAGACCTGGGCAAAGCGTGTCAGGGGCCAGGGCTGGCGCAAACGAGTGACGATACGAAAGTAGGCGCCCGACTTGAAATAGGCGCGTCCTGCCTCGATCAGGATATTGCTCTCGTACGCGCTGGTCGACATCCCGAGATCCTGCAGGATCGCCGTCCCCAGCGCTGACTGCGCCGGCACGAAGCGGAAGATGCCGCCCGGATCGCGCGCGATGACGAAGCGAACGAACCCGGCGCAGAGATTGCAGACGCCGTCGAACAGGATCACCGGCCCGCCCGGCGGCAAGGCGACCCTGACGGGCTGGCCGTCGGGCGGTACCACGCGCGATCTGCCCATGTCGCTCCCGTCGCTATCCCAACCAGGGTCGGTGATCCCCGGCCGTCCGGCGAGACGCCACTTCGTCGCACAGCAGATGCACCGGTAGCCATTAGGCCTCCACGCAGCCTCGGGCGCTCGTTACAGTGCCGCGCGCTGCTGGCCGTAAGATCTGTATTTGACCAGGACGCGCTCGATCTCGGCATCGTCCAAAACAGGCGGCTCACCGAGCGAACGACAGAGCAGATATTGCTTGGCCAGTTCTTCGATCAACACGGCAAGAGACAGCGCACGGCTGAGATCAGCATGAGCTGCAATGACGCCATGATGGGCGAGAAGACATGCGCGCCGTCCTTCCATGGCCACCAGGGCGGCGTCGGAGAGCTCCTGCGTACCGAAGGTCGCGTAGCGCGCGCAGCGGATATCGTGGCCACCGACGGCCGCGATCGAGTAATGCAGCGCGGGAATCCTCATCCCCATGATGGCAAGCGCCGTGGCGTGCGTCGAATGGGTATGCACGATCGCGTTCAGGTCTGCTCGGGTGTGCAGGATGTCTCTGTGGAAGCGCCATTCGCTGGAGGGGAGAACGTCACCATCGAACGTGCCATCCATGTGCATGTGCACGATCAGGTCGGGTGTCAGCCTGTCATAGACGACGCCCGTCGGCGAGATCAGGAACCCGCCGTCAACCCGTACGCTGACATTGCCTGACGTACCCTTGTTGATCTGCAGGCGGTTCATCGCCTGGCAGGTTTCGATCAGTGCGTTACGCAGATCGCCATACGCGCCAGCCATGCTCTTTCCTCTCCGCGTGACGTCCTAGATGCCGCATGTCGGACAAGCCCCGGCGCCGAACACGGATGCGTGCCAACCCGCATAAGGCTGATGCAGTCCAGCAAGCGCACCCGCCGCATCCTGAGCGGCGCGCCGCAAATCAGCGGCGCAGGCAGAAGCGTCCTGCACGACCGCCGCTTCGTCGAATGCTTCGACGCGGCCGTCGCGAAGCAACCAATCACCGCCAACCATCA
Source organism: Vineibacter sp. (assembly GCA_035279205.1). GTDB lineage: Bacteria > Pseudomonadota > Alphaproteobacteria > Reyranellales > Reyranellaceae > Vineibacter. The sequence goes on along the minus strand of DATEIF010000222.1, from coordinate 9,524 downwards.
GCGCCTTGACCGCGCGTGGGTCGGCATGCGCGACAAGAGCATCGAGCGTGACGGGTGCCGTGGCGAGCCCATCGCGCGCGAAGTCGACCACGAGCAGATCGGCCGGTCCGTCCACAGCAAGGCAACCCAACCCCGTCCGGGGACCCATCGCGCGAATGCCTTCCGTTGCGGCTCGAACGGCGTCGCGCGGCTTCACCCAGCGATTGAAATCCGACCCAGGCGCGCGCTGCGCCGTAACCATAAGGCGCATGATTTCGAACAGATCATGACGGCCGCCGGTGTTGGAGGAATCGGTACCCAGGGCGAGCGCCATCCCCGCATCGAGCGCCGCCCGGACATCGAACCGCCCGGATCCGAGCATCAGATTGCTCATGGGGTTATGGACGACCGTCACGCCGCGCCCGGCAAGGCGTGCGCGATCCTCGCCGGTGAGCCAGATCGCGTGTGCGATCGAAAGCCTGGCATCGAGAAGACCTGCTCTGTCCAGTTCGTCGACCAGCCCTGCCGGCCATCTCTCCTTCGCATGGCGCGCCTGGGGCCACGTTTCGAGCACGTGGGTGTGACTGCCAAGATCAAGATCGTCGCGTAGCTGCAGCCACAGCTGCCAGAGCCGATCGGAGCATCGCTGCGGCGCATTGGGCCCCAGCAACAGCCGGATCCGATCGTCCGATCGCGTCCGCGCATGCAGATCGACGAACAGGTCGCGCACGGCCTCGACGTTGCTGGGCGCAAGCGGTGACAGACGCTGCGCGATCGTCGCATCGAGGGGAATGCCCAGAATGTCTTCGTCCGCCAGGTCGGCGAAGAACGGCGCGAAGCCGACCCGCAGCCCGGTCGCGCGGTGTGCGTCCAGCGCAGCATGGGCAAAACGGGTTTGCGGGAAATGATCGATGTAGCCGCCGATGCCGTTGCGGATCATCTCCGCCGCGGTCAGCATGATGGCCGCCCGCACGCAGCGCTCGGTAAAGGCTCGCCCGTAGTTGATCGCGTAGTATGACCAGAGTTCCAGGGGAAGGGCATTCTCCGTCCCGCGCAAAAGCGTGGACGTCGAATGGACGTGGCCGTCGAACAGCGGCGGCATGACGAGCGCACCCGTGGCGTCGAAGACCTCATCCGCGGCGGCGCTTGCGGCAGCGACGCCCCCTGGCGCCAGCAGGCGGTCGATCCGCCCTCCGACAATGACGAGGCCTCCCGGTACCGGCGCCGGCATGTCACCGCCGGTCCAGATGTGCCCACCGTGGATACAGATGGTCTTCGCTTCGGTTCCCGGCATGACGCGCCCCGTCACACGAAATGGGTGCGCAGGACCGAGGCGCCGAAGACGCCGTCGCAGGTCGCGATCGCCGTGACGAAATCAGGCGGTGTCACGTCGAAGGCCGGATACCAGCCGCGGGCGAGCGGCGAGGCCGTCGCCACGCCCAGGCACATCAGGCATTCCCTGCCGTCGCGCTCTTCCATTTCCACGTCATCGGGAGTCGCCGCCTTGTGGTCGGGCGCCTGGACCATGGCGATGTACGGCAGCCGGAAATGCCGGGCGGCGATCGCCAACTGAAGCGTGCCCACCTTGTTGATGACATGGCCGGACAGCGTCACGCGGTCGGCTGCGGTCATGAACCGTGAAACCTTGCCGCGATCCATGGCGTGCGCAGCCATGTTGTCGGTGATCACGGTGACGTCGATGCCCATTTCAGCGACGCTGTGGGCTGTGAGCCGCGAGCCCTGCAGGTAGGGCCGGGTTTCGGTGCAGATAACCCGCAGCCGTTTGCCCTGTCGCAAAGCGGCCGCCAGCGTGTCGATGAAGCTGGTCTCCGCCCAGCAGTGCGTCAGGATCGTGTCACCGTCTTCCACCAGCGTTGCCGCGTGCTCGCCCAGCTTGCGACTGCGCGCCCACCGCCAGCTCCAGATCTCCCGCATCTCCTCTTCGAGACGGCCGGCGAAGTTGCTCTCGCCCGCCAGCTTGCGGGCCGCATCGAGCATGGCCGACACCGCGACGGTGATGCTGTTGTTCGTCGGCCGCGTCCGCCGCAGGCGCTCACCGGCGGAGGCCATGACATCGAGCCGGGCCTGGGCTGACCTTTTCTCCTCGGCGGCCCGCGCCGCCAGGACCATGCCGGCGCTGGCGGCGAAAAACGGGCCGCCGCTCTGCGTGACCATGTCTTCGATGGCGACCGCGACCTCCTCGTATGTCCGGCAGTCGACGAACTGCTCCTTGAGCGGAAACACGCGGCGATCCAGGATCCGCACGCGGTCATCCTCGAGCAGCACGCTCATGCGCACGAGGGTGGGGAAATTGATGTCGATGGTCGCCATCCGTTCGCTCCTGCCGTCGGGCCGCAGCCTCAGACGGATGTCATGGCCTCGAGCGTCAGGGTCGGACGGCCTGCCCGGGCGCTGGCAGCGTCCCATGCTGCCAGGCGTCGAACCGCCTCGGCGCCGGTCCGGCAGGCGCGCTCGATACCGCCCCGATCTCCCCAGTCGCCGGACATCCGGTTCGCGATGACGGAGCAGACCGAGCCCGCCCGCAGGCCGTAGAGACGCGCGAGGGTCAACAGCGCCGCGGTCTCCATCTCGAAATTGAGCACGCCGGCGCGCTTCATTTCCTCGAAGATCCGCTCCCCTTCCGGCGATCTGTAATCCTTGAAGGCCGGGCGACCTTGGCCGGCGAGGAAAGACCCCGCCGTCGCGCCGGTTCCGACGCGATACGCCTCGCCCTGTGCCGCGGCGGCATCGACCAAAGCGAAAGTCACCTCGTGCGAGGCCGCTGCCGGAAACTCGGGCCGAACGTAGAAGTGAGTCGTCCCATCCAGGCGCACGGCGGCGTCGTTGATGATCAACGAGCCTGTCGCGATGTCGGCGTGCAGCGTCCCCGTGGTCCCCACGCGAATGAAGGTATCGACGCTCAGACGTGCGAGGTCGGTGAAGACAAGCTCCAGCGACGGGGCACCAATGCTGGTCGACACGGCGCCGATGCGCACACTCCGGTAGGTCCCGACCGCGGCACAGTAGCCGCGCGGCAGGTCGATGACCTTGGCCTCGTCCCACTGGCCGGCCATCACCTTGATGCGATCCGGGTCGCCGGGCAGCAGCACGTAACGCGGCAGATCGAGTGCGGCCAGGGCGGTCAGCCGCCGCTGATCACCGATATCGGCCGTGGCTTTGGCGCCTGAAGTGGTCATGACCTGAAATCCTTTCAGCTGGTCCGCCAGCGGACGAGCAAGTGTTCGAGCAGCGCGACAGTCCCGAACATGGCAAGCGCCAGCGCCGAGGATGTCACGATCGCGGCATAGAGAAGCTCGGTTCGATAGTCGAACGTCGCCTGGATGATGAGGACGCCAATGCCGGTATCGGTGCCGATCCACTCGCTTACGATGGCCCCGATGACGCTGGTGGTGCAGGCGATCCGCAGCGCGGCGAACAGAAAGGGCATCGATCGCGGCAACCGCAGCCGGAAGAACACCTCGCGACGGCTGGCCGACATCACGTGCATCAGCTCCAGCTCGGAAGCCGACACCGATTCAAAACCGCGGATCATGTTCACCAGCGTCGGAAACAGGCAGATGACCGCGGCGATGATGACCTTGGACGCGACCGACAGGCCGAACAGCAGGATCAGCACCGGCGACAGCGCGATGATCGGGATGGTGTTGAAGATCACCGCAACAGGGAAATACATCCGCCGCAGCGTCGCGCTATGGATGAAGACCGTGGCCAGCGTTACCGCGACGAGATTGCCCAGCAGGAATCCGCACAGCGCTTCAGTCGCTGTCGGCACCAGGTTCAGCAGCAGAAGCGACCGGTTGGTCCATAGCGCACTGATCACCGCGAAGGGATTGGGCGCAATGAACGGCCGCACCTCGAAGAAGACGACCACGCCCCACCACAGGGCGAAGAGAGAGGCTGCGCCGCTGATCGGCCACAGCCAGGTCGCCGATACCCTCATGATGCTGCCCTATCGCCGTAGGCCCGCTCGAGAACGGCGCGCAGCTGGGACGTGATGGCGAAGAATTCGGCGGATGTCCGGTCGATCCGGTTGTCGGGCTTGCGCACATCCAGGTCGATCTCCTCGATGATGCGGCCCGGATTGGCGCCCATCACCACGACGGACTGGCCAAGGAAGGCCGCCTCCGACAGGCTGTGGGTCACGAAGACGATCGTCGTTTTGGTCTCGCGCCAGATCCGCAGCAGCTCGTCGTTCAGCCTGTCGCGCGTGATCTCGTCGAGCGCCCCGAAAGGTTCGTCCATCAGCAGGATGTCGGGGTTGGTCACCAGGGCCCGCGCGATCGAAACGCGCTGTCGCTGGCCACCCGACAGCTCGTGCGGCAAAGCATCCTCCCGCCCCGCCAGCCCGACCAGCCGGATCAGTTCTTCGGGCTGGCGGTTGTTGCGACGGACCTGGCGCCAGTTGCCGACCTGCAGCGGCAGGCGGACGTTGTCCAGCACACTGCGCCACGGCAGCAAGGTCGCGTCCTGGAAAACAAACGAGATCCGCCGTGCTTCGCGCACCTGCGCCGGCGCCTTGCCGAAGACCTGCACGCGGCCCGTACCCGCCGCCAGCAGGTCGGCGACCACACGCAGCAACGTCGACTTGCCGCAGCCGGAGGGACCGATAAGGACCACGAACCGCCCGGCTTCCGCCTGCAACGAGACTCCCGTGAAAGCCACGACCCGACGCACGTCACGTTCGAAGCTCACCTCCAGGTCGGTGAGCGCGATAGCCAGTCCGTGATCCATGGTTCATCCCAACCGCGGACGGGCTGCCGACGTGAGCTCGAGAATCTCCTGGGTCGCAAAGCCGGCGAGATCCGGGACACGGTTCTTAAAGGTGCCTTCGGCGCTGTTGAAGATCTGGATCTGGCGTTCCAGCCGCGCATTGTCGAAGCAACCCCAGCCCTCGGTCTTGGTGGTGCCGTTGAAGGCGATGCCCATCACGATATCGACGGTGGCCAGCTCGACGTCGCGCTCGAGGTTGGGGTAGGCATCGCACATGATGGCGACCGCCTCCCGCCGATTGGCGTGCGCCCAGCCCCAACCCTTGGCGACAGCGCGGACGAATTTCGCCAGCACCGGCTTCTGGCTGTCATAGGTTTCCGCCGAGGCGAAATAGGCGTTGGCATAGCTGGTGATGCCGGCCTCCTCCGAGGTCATCACCACGCGATCGGGACCGAGGACGGAGAGCGCCTTGGTGTTGGTCAGGAAGCCCGTCACCGCATCGACCTGTCCCGCGATCAGCGGCGTCATGTCGACGCCCATGGTCACGATGCGCACCTGGGCCGGATCGATCTTATGCAGCGCCATGATCAGTTGCAGGGTGAAGCGGCCATTGGGGTTGACCGCGACCGTCTTGCCGATCAGATCGCGCGGCTGGCGGATCGGCGATCGCGGCAGGGAGATGTAGGCGTACGGCGAATACTGATAGCCGCAGGCGAACAGCTTGATGGGCCGGCCGGCGCCGTACGCCACCAGTGCCTGCGACGTGGTCGAGAACTCGCCGACCTGCGCCTGGCCGGACAGGACCGGCGGCAGGGTCTGTGCGTTTGGGCCGCCCGCCCCGAACGTGACGGCAAGCCCTTCCTCGGCGAAAAAGCCCTTCTTTTCGGCGACGATGTCGCCGATCTGGCCGTTGCCCATCAGCCAGTCGTACTGGACCAGGACCTTGGTCTTGCCTTGTGCGTTCACACCGCCGATCGATGCCAACGCGCCTCCGGCCAATCCGGCGCCGACTGCGGCCTGCAGAAAGCGCCTGCGATCCATCTGCTCCTCGGTTTTCGTCATTGTCGGTTCTCTTCGATGCCGCCCTGAGACCAAGCCACGCTATAGGCTGCTGTTGCCTCGAAGAAGAACCAGTCACTCCCAATCAACGGAGCCAGAGTCGCTCAGGCGATCTCCGACCGCACTGCTGCCAGCAGGCGGATGCCGGCGTCGATCTGCGTGGCGTTGGTCGTGGAAACGGCCAGCCGCAGAAAATGCGCCGGCCGCTCGGCGCCGAGGAAAAAGCGATCGCCGCAGTCGATGAACACACCCTTGCGGTGGGCGGCCTGGACCAGGCGGCGACCATCGATCCCGGCGGGCATCTCGACCCAGAAGCTCGAGGCACCCGCGCAATGCCGCCAGCGGAAGTCGGGCAGCCAGCGATCGAGCGCAGCCGCCATTGCTGCCGACCGAAGCGCAAGCTCCTGCGCCGCGCGCCGCAGGTAGGCGCGGTAATGGCCATGCTTGATGAAGATCGCGAGCGCCCGCTGGTTGTTGCCCGGCGGATGGCGATGAATGAGGCGTCGCAGCCGGCGCAGCTGGCGGATGACGACCGGATGCGCCACCACGAAGCCGACCCGCAGGCCCGGTGCCATCAGCTTCGACAGGCTGCCGATGTAGACGACGCGATGGCCGGTATCGAGGCTCTTGAGCGCCGGCGGCATCGCCGGATCGCCGAGGAACTCGGTCTCGAACGTATCCTCCACGATCACGAAATCGCGGCTCGCCGCGCGCTCCAGCAGTTCCTGTCGGCGCGCCAGCGGCATGGTCGCGGTCGTCGGGTTCTGGTGGCCGATGGTGGCGTAGACCGTGTCGCAAGAATCGAGCTGCGGCGACACGACGATGCCGTCACTGTCCAGCTGCAGCAGCCGGATGTCGGCACCGGTCAGGCGCAGGATCTCGGCCATATCCGGCATGCCGGGGTTCTCGATGCCGGCGCGGGTGCCGCGCCGGCTGAGCAGCTGCGCCACCAGGTAGCGCCCCTGCTGGCCGCCCAACGTGATGATGATCTCGTCGGGCCGGGCCCAGATGCCATGATGCGGCAGGACATGCTTGCGCAGCTGCTCGATCAGCTCGGCATCATCCTCGTCGACCATGTCCCGCCCCCAGCGCGCGATCTCCAGCACGCTGAGCGCGGCGCGCTCGCACTCCCGCCACGACGCGGCGGGAAACAGGCTCATGTCCAATTGGCCGTACAGGAACGAATAGTGCGGACCGGGTACGTTCGGCGCCTCGCCGGCGGCCGCCCCTGCCGCGGCCGGCATATCGACCCCGAGCCGGCGCTGCCAGTGCAGACCGTCGCTGCGGCCCTTCGGCGCAAGGTGCACCGCCGGGACAGGCGGCCGGTCGACCACGTAGACACCGGAGCGCTGGCGGGCGACGAGGTACCCCTGCTCCACCAAGGCGGCGAGCGCCGCCATCGCCGTGTTGCGGCCGATGCCCAGCATCCGGGCAAGGTCGCGGCCGGACGGCAGGCGGGCGCCGCGCGGGACACGGTTGCCATCGATCGCATCGATGATGGCCTGCATGAGCTGCAGGTGCGCGCGGTCCTGGCGATCGAGCGGCGCCAGGATGCGGGCCCAGGCGACCGCCGGCTGACGGCGATCGCGGACGGGGGACTGGTGCAGGGCCCGTTCAGGCTGCCTCGTTTCGCTCCGCGTTTGCGCCACTGCCCGACCTGGCTCCCCACTGCCGAGCACCTATCTCATCACACCGCGACCGCCACGGCGCGCAAGAAATTTGCGCAGTCTGCCTGTTGTCACATCCGTTCCGCCCGATAACGGACCAGTCAGCTGCACGCAGGACTCGCCGACCGCGCGGGCAATAGGTACAGTTTCCGGGCGGGCGGCAGACCGCTGCCCGCCCATGACAAGGGGCGGTACGACCATCGATGTTCATCCGGCAGACCACGGTTCCGCTGCGTTTCTTCCGCACGACACCCGCGCTGCGCTGCCCGTACCTGCCCAATCGCTTCGAAACCAAGCTGGTGACCGAGCTGGGCGGTCCTGATGCGCTCGACATCCACGACCAGCTGACAGACGCCGGCTTCCGCCGCTCGCACCACTACGTCTACAAGCCGCTGTGCGGTACCTGCAGCGCCTGCGTGCCGGTGCGCATCCCGGTGGCCGCGTTCACGCCCAGCCGCTCGCAGCGCCGCACCTGGCGATCGAATCTCGCCGTCAGCGGCGCCGTCGTGCCGCCGATGGCGACCAGCGAGCAGTTCGCCCTGTTCTCGCGCTACGTCGCGGCCCGCCATGGCGATGGCGACATGGCCGAGATGGATTTCGACGACTACCGGGCGATGATCGAGGAGAGCCCGGTCGACACCCACCTGGTCGAGCTGCGCGAGGATGGAAAGCTGGTGGCCGCCTGCCTCACCGACTGGCTGGGCAACGGCATCTCGGCGGTCTACAGCTTCTTCGACTCGCGCCTGCGGCGCCGCGCGCTGGGCGTGCAGATCGTGATGTGGCTGGTCGAGGAAGCGCGCCGCCGCGGCCTGCCTTACGTCTATCTCGGCTACTGGATCTCGGGCGCCACCAAGATGGACTACAAGGCCCGCTATCGCCCGCTCGAGGCGCTGGGCACGGCCGGTTGGGAGCCGTTCGATCCCGGTGCCTTCGGCGACGACGAATAGCCGACGCCGCCGGTCATGCCGAGACGCGAGCGTCCTTTCGGCAAGTCCTGGCGCGGGGCGCTCACCGGTATCACCCAGTCGACGCGCGCGTACGAGGACTGGCTGCGCGCCCAGCTGCCGGACGGCTTTGCCCCGACCGACCTCGACCGCAAGCACGCCAAGATGCGCGACAGCGCCTTCGCCTTCCTGCGTGCGACCTACTGGCGTTGGGCCGAGACGGTGTTCGAGGTCTGCCCCGAGCTTGCCAGCGCACCCGCCGTGCTGGCGGTGGGCGACACCCATCTCGAGAACTTCGGCACCTGGCGTGACATCGACGGCCGCCTCGTCTGGGGCGTCAACGACTACGATGAAGCCGCCGACATGCCCTTCGTCCTCGACCTCGTGCGGCTGGCGACCAGTGCACTGCTGGCGCGCGGCCGGCGCGACATGCCGGCGCGCGAGGTCTGCGGCCAGATCATGAACGGTTATCGCGACGGGCTGGCGGCGCCCGAGCCGCTGGTGCTGGAGCGCGAGTACAAGTGGCTGCGCAAGCAGGTCATCGTGCCGGAGAAGGATCGCGCCGACTTCTGGCGCGCCATCGACAAGCTGCGGCGGCATCCCGATCCGGCGGATCGCTTCGTCGCTGCCCTGCGCTCGGCGTTCCCCGAGCCACCGCAGACGCTGGTCGTCCTGCGCCGGGTCACCGGCATCGGCAGCCTCGGTCGGCTGCGCCTGGCCGGCGTAGCCCACTGGCAAGGCGCACCGGTGGTGCGCGAGGTGAAGGCGATCACCCAGTCGGCCTGGACTCGCGTGCCGGGACGCACCGACGCCGGACTGCGGTGCAAGGAGATCGCCACCGGCCGGTTCCGGGCGCCTGATCCGTGGTTCGGGCTGCGCGACGACCTGGTCGTGCGCCGGCTGTCGCCCAACAACCGCAAGATCGAGGCAGACGACAATCTCTCCTGCCTGCTCGGCACCGACATGCTGTGGGCCATGGGCCGCGACCTGGCCGCCGTCCACGCCGGCATCGACAATCGGCGCGATGCGCTCGAAGCCTACCTCAAGGATTATGGACGCGGCTGGCTGCTGGATGCCGCCGAGAAAATGGCATCGGCGGTGCGCACGGAGTACCTGGCGTTCAGTGGATGACCTGGGAGCGCGG
>DATEIF010000221.1:0-3039 GCA_035279205.1 Vineibacter sp. | reverse complement strand
GGCGTAGATGGCGGCGATCACGACCAGGGCGACGAAGAGCGTCTGCACGAACAGCAGCACCACCGGCCGTGGCCCGATGGCGGCAAGCGACGCCAGCGACGTCTTGATGCCCAGTGCGGCAATCGCGATGGTGATCAGGATGCTGGACGCCATCGATACCGCCTGCTGCACGGCGGGCGGGAACAGGCCGAAAGAGTTCAGTGCGGCCAGCGTCAGGAAGCCGAACAGGAACAGCGGCGGCTTGGGCCGCGCGTCGCCGGCTGCCTCGCCGCTGCGCGTGACCCACCAGACGATGAACAGCACTGCCGGCAGCAGCATGGCCACCCGCATCAGCTTGGTCATGACGGCGTCAGCCAGGATCTTGGCGTCGCCCATCATCTGGCCGGCACCGGCGACCTGCGCCACGTCGTGGATGGCGCCGCCGAGAAAGACGCTCATCTCGAACGCGGAATAGTGCAGCGTGTTCTGCAGGTACGGATAGGCGACCATTGCCAGGGTGCTGATGGCGTTGACGCCCATGACGGTGAACGCGATGTCGCGATCGCTCGCCGGATGGCGCGGCAGGGCGGCACCAGCGGCCATGGCGGCGGCGGCGCCGCAGACACCGACCGAGCAGCCGGTCAACAGTCCCAGGTCGCGCGGCAGGCCGAACCAGCGTGCCGCCACGGCGCCGAAGGCGATGGTGCCGAACACGGCCAGCGCCGCGACGACCAGCGGGGTCAGCCCGCCGGCGACCATGTCACCAAAGGTAAGTCGCGCACCCAGCAGCGCGACGCCCAGGCGCAGCAGGGTGCGGCCGGCGATGTCGACGCCGGGCATGAAGATCGGCGCCGTCGCGATCGGGCGCAGTGCCATGCCGACGAACAGGGCGACGATCAGCGGTGGCACCCACCAGCTGCCGATCCGCGTCCAGCCCAGGCGGTCCATCGCGAAGGCCGCGACGCCGATGGCGGCGGTCAGCGCGAGGCCGGGCAGGGCGCGGGTGAGTGTCGCCAGGTCGAAGAAGCGGCCGACCGTGCCGCTCTTCGCCGTGCTTGTTTTTTGTCGAGAGAGGGTAATGGCAGCTACCTTGCAACGGACTCCGTGGTGCGAAAGCGGCCTTACGCTTCCAGCGTGGCGACGGCCTGTCCTTCGGCGACGGACTCGCCCTCGGCCACGAGGATTTCCTTGAGCGTGCCGCCGCGCGGCGCCAGCACGGGGATCTCCATTTTCATCGACTCCAGGATCATGATCTGACCTTCTTCGTCGATCTGGTCGCCGACTTTCGAGTCGATCTTCCACACCTTGCCGGCGATCTCCGACTTCACCACGACTTTTGCCATGTCTCCTCCGCGTCAGCGCAGCGCTTTGTCTAACAGGTCCGCCGCCAGTTCAAGCCGCCTCGGCCGGCCGGCACACATGGCAGCCGTGCGATCGGCAGGCGAAACGGCATCTCGCCCTATCGGTTAGTCACATGTGGTGCCAACCTCATCCTGACGAGCCGGCGTAGCCGGCGTCGCGAAGGATGGGTTACGGTCGCGCTGGGTGGTGCCGTTTTGCCGGTACGGTGCGGCGGCCACCCTTCGAGACGCTCGCTCCTCAGGGTGAGGTTGTCATTGAACATATGTGACCGCTGAGGCTCGCGGCGGGGCGCGAAAGCGGCTATCGAGCCTCCATGAATGGGCAGACACCAACGGAAACCAGCGACTGCCCGGGGTGCGGCAAGCCCCGGGCCCTGTGCGTCTGCGATGCGCTGGCGCGTGTCGACAACGCCGTCGAGGTCCTGGTGCTGCGCCACCCGCAGGAGCAGGATAAAGAGTTGGGAACGGCAGGACTGCTGTGCCGCCAGCTGGCGCGCGCCACGCTGCGCACCGGTCTCTCCTGGCCCAACCTCGCCAAGGCGCTGGGCCGCGATGCCGATGTCAGGCGCTGGGCAGTGCTCTATCTCGGCACCGCCAGGCAGGCGCCATCGCCCGCGCTGGGGCCGCTGGTCGCGGTCGACCGTGACGGTGTGCCGCTGGCCGACCAGGCGGCCGCCCGGCAGGGCCTCGATGGGCTGATCCTGCTCGACGGCAACTGGTCGCAGGCCAAGGCGTTGTGGTGGCGCAATCCCTGGCTGCTGAAATGCCGGCGCCTGGTGCTCAATCCGCAGGCGCCGTCGCTCTACGGAAATCTGCGTCGCGAGCCGCGCCGCGAGAGCGTCTCGACCCTGGAAGCCGCTGCGTCAGCGCTGGCGCATCTCGAAGGCCAGCCCGAGCTCGCCGACACCCTGGCCGCGCCGATGCGTCTGCTTTTGAAGAAGGTCCGCGCCCAGGCGCCGCAGCGTCCGCGCGTCGATCGCCGGCGTTCCCGCCGATAACGCCGCGGCTGCGCCGGGATGCCAGTGGAAGGTGAGTCGCGACTGTCATCCCGAGCGTAGCGAGGGATCTCCTGCGATCGACGCATGGTGCGCAATTCGTGGGAGATCCCTCGCTACGCTCGGGATGACAGGTGTGTCAGCGACCAGCGATTCCAGGTACTACTCCGCCTCACCCTGGCCGTTGAGCTGCTCGGCATCCAGGCGCTTCATGTTCTCCAGGATCTTGATCATGTAGTGCAGCGCATGCGCGGTGTCAGTGATCGAGAAATCCGACAGGATCGCCTGGTAGTAGGCATGGATCTTGGGCTGGGCCCGCGCCTGCCAGACATGGCGGCCGGACCGGGTCATGGTCACGATCCGCGAGCGCCGGTCGCGGTCATCGGACGTCACGGACACATGCCCGTCACGCTCCATGCGGCCGATCAACCCGGCCAGGTTCTGGCGGCTCACCATCAGGTACCTGGCGAGCTCGCCGATACTGATGCCGGCCTGTGCCTTGTCGCGCGACAGCGCTCGCAGCACGGCCCATTGCTGCGTGGTGAGGCCCTCCGCCTCCACGGCGCGGCTTCCGGTTTTATGCAACATATTGGCACATTGATAGAGCCGGAAGAACAGCCTGTTGGCTATTTCCATCTTGGTGACATGCTGTTCTGAATGATGGTGTTTGACGTCCCCCACGATGGGCCCTTGTGCCAGCAGCC
>DATEIF010000220.1:0-3459 GCA_035279205.1 Vineibacter sp. | reverse complement strand
CTGGGAACGCGGGCCTCCGGCCCGCTCATATGTCGGCGCTGCGCGCAGATGCGGGCGAGACGCCCGCGCTCCCAGGGGTCAAGCCATCGCGGCTCGCGAGCGCGAGAATTTCGGCCCGCGCCGACGATCCGGCGGTGGTCTCCTGGACACCGCGCGTCACTTCGGTCGCGGCCTGGCGGCCGGCGATCACGCGATCGCCCGGCGTCTTGTCGAGCAAGAGGCGCGTGACGTCGGGGCGCGCGTAGTGACCAGCCGGATCGGCGGCGGCCTTGGCGAGCGCAATCATGCCGAGATCGATGTCGGCGCAGACCAGCCCTTCCTCGCCTTCCGGCAGCGGGGCATGCATCAACTGGCCGTCCGGTGCGTAGATCTGAGCGAAACCGCCGCCCGCCAGCAGCAACCGCTTCTTACCTTCGTCGACGCACAGCAGGTCGATCATCTCCGGGGACACGGTGGCACACGGCGCGATCACGAAGCAGCCGCCTTCGACCGCATAGACGCGCGTGGCGGCGTTGTTGACCTCGGGTCCGAGCGCATAGGCGCCGCCGCGATAGAGCGAAAAGCTGGGCCATGCCGCGATGTGCACCTGCTCGTTCTGGGCGTACATGGCGTACTTGGAGAGCGGCTGCAGATGTTCCCAGCAGCACAGCGCACCGACGCGACCCAGCCGGGTGTCGAAGACCGAGAGATCGCTGCCGTCACCCTCGCCGAACACCGTACGCTCGACATGGGTGGGCTTGAGCTTGCGCCGCATGGCGATCGTCCTGCCGTCGGCATCGATGATCCACTGCCCCATATAGAGGCTGCCGCCCGATTTTTCGCTGTGGCCCATCACCACCATGATGGCGTTGTCTTTCGCCGCCTGCGCCAGGCGCTCGGCGGCGGGCGAGCCATAGACCAGCGAATTGTCGTGGTAGCGCTGGATGAACTGCATGCCCCAGGCCGGCGAATCCAGCCAGATGAACCAGGGATAGCCGGGGACGAAGGTCTCCGGAAAGGCGATCAGCTGGCAGCCCTTGGCGGCCGCCTCCTTGATCAGGGCGATGCACTTGTCGACCGTCGCGTCGAGATCGAGGAAGACGGGTGCCGCCTGCACGGCAGCCGCCCGGAATTTCGGATGCACCATGGTGAGGCCTCCCAGGCCGGTTTCTTGGTCTGGAGGGTAGCGCGCGTTTGGGCAGCGGTCTTGTCTGTGGCTGCCGCGAGTCTTGACTGGCCGTCGCAGCGGCCATTTTTCCGATGGACTCGCCCCGGTCCAGGGATAGGCTTGGTGCATGGCCACGGTGTGGTCCACCAACCAGGTATCCTCACGCGAACGGCTGTCGTACTGGACCGACGCCGTATGTGACGCCTACGTCCAGCTCGGCTGCGACGTTCCCAACGACAGGAAGGACATTCGCGGCGAAATCCGCCTGGCACAGCTCGCCACGCTGGGCCTGTCGCGGGTGACGGCGACCTCGCAATGGGTGCGCCGCACGCCCGACCGGATCGCCCGCTCGACCGAGGACTACTTCATCGTCTCCATCCAGAGCGCCGGCACCGGCCGCATCGTCCAGGATGGCCGGCAGGCTCTGCTCAAGCCGGGCGACTTCGCGCTCTACGATTCGACGCGGCCCTACGAGCTGATCTTCAATGATGACTTCCAGCAGTACGTGCTGCGGCTGCCCGGCGCCATCCTGCGCTCGCGGCTGAAGGGCACCGAGATGCTGACGGCGCGTGCAGTATCGGGCGAGCGGGGCGCTGGTCACCTCATGATGTCCATGATCCGCCTGCTAGCCGCCGACCTCGAGACGCTGGAACCCGTCTCTGTGGCGGCGGTGGCCGAAAGCGTCGAGCATATCCTGATCGCCGGCCTCAGCACGCTGCCCGGCGCCGGCGAGCCCGCCGTTCCGGCACTGACGGCGCTACACCGCGAACAGATCAAGGCCCATGTGCGCGCGCATCTTCGCGATCCCCGGCTCTGCGTCGCCGGCATCGCCGCGCATCTGAGACTGTCGCCCAGCACGGTGCATCGCGCATTCGCGGGCGAGCCCGAATCGATCTCGGGCTGGATCTGGGCGCAGCGGCTCGACGGCGCCAGGCGCGATCTCTGCGATCCGGCGCACGATGCCCGCAGCGTCAGCGACATCGCCTTCAGCTGGGGCTTCAACGACGCGGCGCATTTCAGCCGGGCGTTCCGTGACCGGTTCGGCTGCTCGCCGCGCGAGCTGCGCGGTGTCCACCGCGCCAACGTGGCGACGACCAAATAGGACGGCAGACCATGGCGCAGACGGCAACCATCATCGCCGTCGATGGCGATCGCTTTCACATCAACGGCAACCCGACCTATGCCGGCCGCCACTGGCGCGGCAGCCGCATCGAGGGGCTGCTGTTCAACAGCCGCATGGCCAACGCCATCGTCGATGACGAGAATCCGACGACACGCGGCGCCTGGTCGTATGCCGATGGCGACTGGAGCGCCGAACGCAACACGCGCGAGCTGATCGCGGCGCTGCCGGACTATCGCCGGCACGGGCTGCTCGCGATCGCGCTCAACCTGTCGGGCGGCAGCCCGCAGGGCTATTCCTGGCACCAGCCGTGGCACATCTGCGGCTTCACCGCCGACGGCACCTTGAAGCCGGACTACGCCGCGCGGTTGACGGCGCTCATCGGCGCCGCCGACGCGCAGGGCATGGCGCTGATCCTGGGGCTGTTCTACGGCCGCCAAAGCCAGCGTCTGCGCGACGAGGACGCCGTGCGTGCCGCCGTCACCAACACCGTCGACTGGCTGGTCGCGCAGGGCGCGCGCAACGTGCTGCTGGAAATCGGCAACGAGGTCGACCTGCCGGTCTTCGCGCACCCGATCATCGCCGCCGATCGCTGCCACGCCCTGATCGCATTGGCGCAGCAGCGCAGCGCCGGCCGGTTGGAAACGCCGGCCGGGCGCCTGCTGGTGGGCACCAGCCTGGTTGGACCGGCAGCGCCGCCCGCCAACATCTTGGCCGCCGCCGACATCCTGCTGCCGCACGGCAACCGGATCGATACGCCCGACGGCATACGCCTGCACGTGCTGCGCACCCGCACCAGCGCCGGCTATCGCGGCCAGCCGATCGCCTTCAACGAGGACGACCATGGCGGCTTCGAGCTCGCCGACAACAACATGCTCGCCGCCGTCGACAGCGGTGCCGGCTGGGGCTTCTTCGACTACCGTCGCATCCGCGAGCGCTTCGAGGACGGCTTCCAGTCGCTGCCGGTCGACTGGTCGATCGGCTCGGTGCGCAAGCGCGCGTTCTTCGGCCTGCTGAAAGAGATCACGGGCGCATAGACACGCTGCGGCAAGATCGGAGCTCAGACAGAGCGGAAAGCTATGGCTGGTCATCCTGAGCGAAGCGAAGGATCCTGCGGTACTGGCATCAAAGCTGCCGGCGCCGATGATCACCAGCGCCGTCTTTCTTTGAACGACTCACCGCAAGGTCCTTC
>DATEIF010000219.1:0-8476 GCA_035279205.1 Vineibacter sp. | reverse complement strand
AAGAAAAGATTCACCACAGAGACACAGAGGACACAGAGGAAAGTTTTGCCGGGAGCGCGCCACTGTCCTCCGTGTCCTCTGTACTACTGACCTCAAGAATCGTCGCGCGCTGAGGCGCTTCTTCTCTCCCCCACGCAGTGGGGGAGGTGCCCGAAGGGCGGAGGGGGACCCGACGTGGCCTTGAAAACCTAGATCGCGTTGCCGCAGCGATACCACGCGGTCTTGGTAACTAACACCACGTCGGCTCCCCTCCGCCCTTCGGGCACCTCCCCCAACGTTCGTTGGGGGAGGGAAGGTACCTGTGGTTGCGGCCAGCGGCTGCGCTGTGCCTCTGTGGTGAATCTTCCTGCCTTCGCCACGACAATGACGCTAGGCTCGCGTTCGCCGAACATGCTGGAGGAAATACGATGCTGCGCATTCCGCATCACGGGCGCTACGACTATTCGCCGATCGTCAAGCGGGCTGACTATTCATGGCCCGGCGGCAAGCGGCTGGCCGTGCATGTGGCGCTGAACATCGAGCATTTCGCCTACACCGGTGGCATCGGCCATGCGCTGTCGACCGAGCTGCCGTCGCCCGACCCACGCACGTTCGCCTGGCGCGACTACGGCAACCGGGTCGGCGTCTGGCGCCTCCTGGAGATGCTTGACGAGCTTCAGCTGCCGGCCTGCCACCTGGTGAACACCACAGTGTTCGACTACGCGCCCGATGTCATCGAACCCATCGTCAAGCGCGGCGATGAGTTCATCGGCCATGGCCGCACCAACGCCGAGCGCCAGGGCCAGATGTGGGAGGCCGACGAGGCGCGCCTGATCGCGTACGTGCGCGACCAGATCCAGGACAAGACCGGGCAGCGCCCGCGCGGCTGGATGGGACCATGGATGTCGCAGAGCCATGTGACACCGGACCTCCTGAAGGAAGCCGGCTTCGATTTCCTGATGGACTGGCCCTGCGATGACCAGCCGATCTGGTTGCGCACGCGCGCCGGCAAGCTGATGTCGGTGCCGTACTCGCTGGAGATCAACGACTCACCGCAGATCCTGGTGCGCCACCACACGCCCGAGCAGTTCTGCGCCTTCATCGTCGGCCAGTTCGAGGAGATGCTGCGCCAGTCTCAGAAGCAGCCGCTGGTGTGCGGCATCGAGCTGCACACCATGATCTTCGGCCAGCCCTATCGCCTGCGCGCGCTGCGCGAGGCGCTACGCCACATCGTGAACCATCCGCAGCGCGACAAGGTGTGGTTCACCCGTCCCGGCGCCATCTTCGATCACTGCGCCGCGTTGCCCACCGGTACCGTGCCGGGCAGCGCCGGGTAGGGCCCCGCGCTGCTCGCGGTGCTCAGCCAGCTGCGATCGAACACCGCCACCAGCGCGCGGTAGGCCGAGGTGGCGATCTGGTCGACGCCGCCGCCGTTACCGGCACTCATGAAATCGCTCATGTGCTGGTCGATCGCCGCGGGATCGGTCATCGGCACGCCCATCGCCGCGAGGTCCCCGGCGACCGACGTGTTTGGCGGCATGAAGGCCTCGGTCTCGCGCAAGTGCGCGTTGCTGGACGGCAGCCGCACCATGACGATGCGCGTCACCGACGGTTGGTCATCCGGGCCGAGGAAGGTCGAGCCGAACAGGAAGCCGGCCAGGACGCTCGCCGGCGGCATCGGCGAAAACAGGTAGAAGGCCATCTGGGTGCCTTCCGCCGGCTCGCGCACGTCGATGTGCATGGCGCGTCGGCTGAAGGTGGCCGCCCCGTCGAGCTCGATCCGGCCGGTCGGTAGCACGCACCCGAAGTGCACCGCCAAGCGCGGCGCCGCGCCGATCGACAACTCGCTGCGCACCAGCCGGCCGCGGAAATACGGCGACCAGGCGTGCGTGTAGCAAACGTAGGTGCCGGCCAGCACCAGGCTGTTGGCCTTGCTGACGGGTGGGTTGTTGCCATCGATACGACGGCGCAGCGCATCGGGATCGCACTGATGGCGGGCGCAGATCGCGGCCAGGAACGCTTCGCTGTCACAGTCGGCGACCCACTGAGCGGAGCGGTCGATGTCGAGCAGCTTGATCCAGTCCTCATAGACCTGCTGCTCGCGCGGCGTGGCACGTCCCTGCAGCCACTTGTGGGCACGATCGAGATCGAAAGGTGTCGCCGCATTCACGCGCCGAAACGCTGCTGCAAGGTCCTTGCGTGTGACGGCACCGATCAGCGCGGCCGTCAGGCGTAGCTTGCGGTCGATATCGCGCGCCACCGTTCCCCCCAAGGCGACGGATGCTGCAATATCATTTTCCACTTCGAACTTCCAGGAAAAGGCAGTGGAAATCCGTTGCCTTCCACACGGCTGGCCTTTCCGTGGGGCGGCGCCGGCGGCAAAAGCTGCACGCGCGTTCCGGGACACCGTCGGAACGTCCTGCTGATCATCCGTTGTTCAAGGAACCGTACTGATGGCGCCGCTTTCCCCAACGCTCTCTCCGAGTCTCGACCCGGCAGCGGTCGCGACACTGACCGCCCTGGCCAAGATCGTCACCGTCGGGTCCGGCGGTACCTCGCTCACGATCAAGATTGGGTCGGCCTCGATCGAAATCTCCTCCGCCGGCGATATCATTCTCAAATCTCCGGGCGCGATGAACCTGTCAGCATACCCTGTCAATATCAACGACGGCGCACTGGAGGTGAGGTGATGCGAGCCCTGGTGTTGACCTCCCGGTCCGTCATCATGTGCGCGCATGGCGGTCGAGTGCACCACATACTGACCTCGCCCCGTGTCACTGCCGGGGGCGGCCCGCTACTGATCAGCGGTCCACGGTCGCACGTCGCGGGCTGTCCTCAGCCGCACCCACCATTGGGTCCGGGGGGCTGCGTTGTCGCGGAATGGGCGATGCCGTCCTTCAAGGTACGGTCCGGAGGCAAGCCGCTGCTGCTGGCAAGCAGCATTGGCACCACAAGGCCGGTCGGTTACCCGGTCACCACGTTACCCGTTCAGACCCGTGTGCGCGCCACGTAGTCTGATCACGCCGTCATCCCGAGCGTAGCGAGGGATCTCCCGCGAACGGAGACTCCCTTTCCAAGAGATCCTCGCTACGACCGCTTCGATAAAATCGAGACTTTCTCTAGCGCTTCACGTGCGCGTCGGGATACTTGTCCGGCACCAGGTTCAACTCGATGCCGTGCTCAAGCAGCGCCTTGGCGCCGGCCAATACGAGGTTGAAGCCTTCCGTAGAGTCCAGTGCCATTCTGACCTGGGTATCGCCGTCGCCCTTGAAGCCACTGTTGGTGATCGACACGTAGGTGCCGTCGGCTCGCGCCGTGAAGCGCCATTCGACAGTGGTCCTCTCGGGCCCCGACCATTCGATCACGATGCGCGTGTTGGGCTCGACCGCCTTGACGTCGATCTGGTCGGAAACGCCGTACATTTCCCAGTCCCATTGCACCGTCTTGCCGGCCACCAGCCGCCCGCTGCTTTTGGTGAACCAGAAGCGTGTCGTCACCGCCGGATCGATGAAGGCGTTGAACACCTCGGCCACCGGTTTGCGGATCAGCATCCCGGCCTTGGCGACCGGTGCCTGTGTCAGGCTCGTCATGCGGCCCCTCCTGGCTATTATTCAACCATATAGTTTATTATAAGAAGGCAAGCCGGGATGTTCAACCCTGCGGCCATGCGCGACGCTCACTTGCGGCGCAGGCGCACCACCCGACTGGCGTTACCGCGGCGATCGCGCGTCGCGGCGATACCGGGCGGCAATCCGAGGGCCGCGGCCGTCCGGCCGGGGCGCAGCGCGGCCAACCACGCGGGATCGAACAGCGCCACCAGCGTGCGGTAGGCGCTGGCGGCGATCTGGTCGAGGCCACCACCGTGGCCGGCCGTCAGAAAGGCGCCGAGGTGGCGGTCGATGACGGCGGGTTGCACCACGGGCAGGCCCAGTGCCGCCAGATCCTCGGCGACCGATGTCTGGGGCTCCAAGTAGCAGTCGGTCTCGCGCAGGCGCGGGCTGGCCGCCGGCAGCCGCACCATGGCGATGCGCGTCACCGACGGCTGGACGTCAGGGCCGATCACCGTCGTGCCGCACATGAAGCCGGCCAGCACGCTCACTGGCGGTGTGGGGGGAAACAGACAGAAGAGGAAGTGTGATCCGTCCGGGCGCTCGCGAACGTCAATGGCGACCGCGCGCGGGCTGATCGTCACGGTTCCGCCAAGCTCGAGGCGGCCGGTGGGTAGTGCCTCGGCATAGGTCGCCACGGGCCCGTGCGATGCCGGTGGATCGGTGATCGTGAGCGCACCGCGGATCAGCCGGCTGCGGAAGTAGGGCGACCATGCGTGCGAGTAGCAGGCGTAGGTGCCGGCCAGCGGCAAGCCGCGCTCCGGCTTGCCGGCGGGCGGGCTTGCCGCATCACCGCGACCGCGCAGCGAGTCGGGGTCGCGGTGATGGCGCCCGCAGATCTCGGCGAGGAAGGTTTCGCTGTCGCAGTCGGCGATCCACTGCCCGGTGCGGTCGAGATTGAGCAGCTTGGCCCAGTCTTCATAGACCTGATGCTCGCGCGGCTGAGCGCGACCTTGCAGCCACTTGTTGGCGCGCTCGACGTCGAATGGCGTTGCAGCATTGACACGACGAAACGCAGCCGCGAGGTCCTTGCGGGTGACGGTGCCCAGCAGGGCTGCTGTCAGGCGCAGTTTGCGATCGATCTCGCGTGCCACGCGGACCCCTCGTTAGGCACAGCTTCAGCGGCATCGCCGTGCCGACACCACAACCGATTTCCGGCCAATTTTCCAGGAAATACCTCGGAAATCCAGCGCCTTCCGCGCGCCGGACCTTCCGTTGTAACGCTGGCCGCTGCAAAAACCTGCGCCTGCATAGCGCGAATGCGCAGGCCGCACGCGGCACGGCGCCGGAAACGGCCGGTCCCTTTCTGGAGGAGACGACAGATGTCTGGAGAAAGCCATCAGGCCCTTGCCCGTCTTGCGGGACGCGACACGGCATCGCTCGTGGCTCTCGGCGTGGCCGGGACTGCAACCAGCGATAAAGATAAGGTGCTCTACCGGCTCAGGACCGAGATGATCTGCCAGGATCCGGAGGCGGAATACAACTGGCTGATCCGGCACCTGCAAAGTTCGGATCTCACGATCAACTTCCGCGCCTACAAGTTTTTCGCCAAGAAGCCGAAGGGCGTGGGCTATGTAAACCAGTTCGAAGGTGCCAATCAGTGGGGTGGCGACACCTACGTCGCGGTACGCGACGGCGCCGAGCAGGCGATGTTCAACTACAACGGCGCCAACGCACGCCCGGCCAGCGTGCCCGCCGCCGTGGCCAACCGGGCCCAAATGCTCGGCAACCTCGACAATCTCGAGTTCGAGCCGGCCGTGCGGCCCAAATATGCGGGATTGAACTATGCGGGGCTGAAGCATGGCGCGTCGGCCAACTGGGGCAAGTCGTTCATGGTGCTCAAGGAGTATGTGAAGCACAATGCAACGTACGTCCACACGGACTCCTTCGATGTGGGCGGTAACGCCAGGCAGCTGGCGGCGTTGGCTGGGCAAGTTGCCACCTTTGCGCGTATGGACCGCTTGCTGGTCAATATGGTGCCGAACATGTTCAAGGCGCTTGTCCGTGCTGCGCACGGCGTATCGTACGGTGCCGATAAGTATGCGCCGGGCCTCGGCAAAACCTGCTACATCGAAGCCCAGGTGCACGGTGAGATCCTGTTCGAGCGCGATATCGCCAAGATCGTGATCAGCATGGATGAGCTTACCAACGCCAAGGCCAAGGCCGAGAAGGCAGGCCTCAAGCCCGTCAGCCCGGACAAGCTGCGCGACACGTACACCAAGTTCAGCAAGAAGTACGGCATCCCGGTCATCCTCAACTGACCCCGCCGCGGCGGTGGCGCCGGACGGCTGCCTTCAGTGAAGCCGGGTCTGGCCGTCGAGCATCTCCGCGCGCGCCAGCGTGGTCTCCAGCAAGGTGCGCGCGGCAGCGACGTCGCGCGCGGCGCGCGACTTGTTGGCGTGTGCCAATGCCAGCCGCGCCAGCTTCAGGCGCTCCTTCATGGTCGCGCTGCGCTGGTGGTCGATCCAGTCCAGCGCCTGCTCGACCGTCCAGATCACACCGACGGCCTGCCCGAGCAGCAGTCGGACAGGGCGTTCGAACGCGGTGCTGGAACTCGGCATCGACATGCATGTCTCGGCGGCGATGGCGATACCGCCACATGCCGCACGACGGCCGCGCAGGCAATCCCTGATTGACCCGTTTCAGGTTGCTTCCCGGCAGGATTCGATCCGATGCAACCGGGGAACAGCGCCCGGCAGACGCAGGCGATCGCGTCGTATGGCGCTTTTTTGCGATAATGCGACGCCCCAAACCTTGAACGGCGCCGTATGTTACGGTCCTGTGATCATTGTGCGTCCACCCGCCCGAGTCGCGCATCCCAGCCATCGGCGATGGCCCTGCCATTGGCGGCCGCCGGCCGCTACGCTGGCCGGCAAGGACGGAGGAAGCCCATCATGACGCTCGATCTCATCATTCGCGGCGGCACCGTGATCGACGGTTCCGGCGGTCCGCGCTTTCGCGCCGACATTGCCATCGCGGGCGATCGCATCGTGGGCATCGGCCGCATCAAAGCACCGGCGCAGCGCGTGCTGGACGCCGACGGCCTGATCGTGGCGCCGGGCTTCATCGACGGCCACACCCACATGGACGCGCAGGTGGCGTGGGATCCGCTGGGATCGTGCTCGTGCTGGCATGGCGTCACGTCGGTGATCATGGGCAATTGCGGCTTCGCGCTGGCGCCATGCAAATCAGACGAGCGCGAATGGTTCGCGCGCTGCCTCACCGCGGTCGAGGACATTCCGACCGAAGCGATCATATCAGGCGTCGACTGGCGCTGGGAAAGCTTTCCGCAGTATCTCGACGCCATCGAGAGCTTCCCTAAGGCCATCAACTACGGCGCCTATATCGGCCACTCGGCGATCCGCATGTATGTCATGGGCCGCCGCGCCATGACCGAGAAGGCGACCGACGACGACATCGAGCGCATGCGCGCGCTGGTGCGCGAAGCGCTCGCGGCAGGCGCCATCGGCTTCTCGACTTCGCGCTCGCCCACCCACACCGCGCCGGGCGACGTGCCGGTGGCCAGCCGCGTCGCCGACTGGCGCGAGGTCGAGCGCATCGCCGCGGTGCTGGCCGAGGAAGACGCCGGCATCTTTCAGGTCGCGCCCGATACCACCTCGGGCGCTCGCCAGCGCGCCTTCCTCGACCTGCTGCGAGGGCTCGCGCTATCGATCGGCCGGCCGGTGATGTTCGGCACAATCTCGACGCGCCAGGGCGAGGCACCCAACCCGTGGCAATACCAGACCGAGTGGCTCGACGACGTCGCGACCGCCGGTGGCCGCGTCTGGGGCCAGACCACCACGCGCTCGATCAACGCGATCTTCTCACCCAAATCCTATCTGCCCTTCGACGTGCTGCCCGCATGGCAGGCGGTGCGCGCGCTGCCCATCGCCGAGCAGCAGCGCCGCTTCGCCGATCCCGACACGCGGCGCGACCTGGTCGCGGCCGAGGCGCGCATGAAGCCGCGCGACAACGTCTTCCAGGGCGGCGGCGCAGCCACGACCGACCCGCGCAAACCCGACTACGACAATCTCTTTGCCCTCAAGGGCGTCGACTGGGACGAACCGTCGGTGGCCGACCTTGCGCGGTCGAAGAACACGCATCCGCTCGAGGCCATGCTCGACCTGATGGTGGCCAACGAGGACCAGGTCTTCGTGCAGCCGATCGTGAACGAGCGGCCGGCCGAGGTGCTGGGCCTGCTGCAGCATCCGCGCACGCTCGCCACGTTCTCCGACTCCGGCGCCCATGTGGCGCAGGAGATGGGCTCCTCGCTGCAGACCCACATGCTGAACTACTGGGTGCGCCAGCGCGGCGCCTTCACCCTGGAGCAGGCGGTGCGCAAGATGACCTTCGACATCGCCTCGGCCTGGGACCTGCGTGATCGCGGCCTGCTGCGCCCCGGCATGGCCGCCGACATCGTGTTGTTCGACGACAAGACGGTGAAGCCGCTGCTGCCGGTGGTCGAGCGCGACCTGCCCGGCGGCGCCCGCCGCCTGGTGCAGAAGGCGCAGGGCATCGAAGCGGTCGTGGTCGGCGGCGCCGTCACGCAGGCGCGGGGAGAGGACACCGGCGCCCGCCCCGGCCGCCTGATGCGCCGCGCCTAGTCGCTGCTTTACCTTCCCCCGCTCGCGGGGGAAGGTAAAGAATCACAAGCGCTCGGGGTGATGGTCGCGACTCACCTGCCTCGGCGCGCCATCGATTTCCACTCGCCGATTTCCAGGAAAAAGGACTGAAAAGCCACTGAAATGCCGCCGCTTCCACACGCGCTGTCTTCCGCTTCGGGCTCAGCCGCCGCAAAAGCAATCCCCGATGCACGTTGCTCGTCATCTGGGACAGGAGCTCGCCATGCCCTTCAATTACAGACAGCTTCCGGGCGCGCTGCCCAATGC
>DATEIF010000218.1:0-15728 GCA_035279205.1 Vineibacter sp. | reverse complement strand
CCTCCTGCATGACCGTGGTACCCGGTTCGGCCTGATGACCGGCGGCCATACCGAGGCAATCCTGATGACCATGCCGCCCGAGGTGAAGTGGTAGGCGGCCCCGCCGCTTTACCCCCGGCACCACCCCGCGCTAAACTGCGGCCGACAGTTTCGGTGGGAGGCATAGATGAGCTGGACACGGCGTGCACTGACGGCGGCCTTGATCGCGACGACGCTTGCTGCCGGCGGCACGGCCCTGGCGGCGGACGATCCGGCGAAGCCTGAAAAGCACCCGATCGAACCGTTCGTCGGCGTCTACGCCGGCACCGGCGTGTCCGAGCTGGTCGGCGGCAAGCAGTCGAAGGTGACGCAGCGCGACTACGACGTCGACATCGCCAAGGACGGCGACAACTTCAAGGTGATCTGGTCAAGCATCGATTTCCGGGTCAACGATGGCCAGACCAACCCCAAGGCGCAGAGCCAGACCGTGGTGTTCCAGCCGACGGTGAACGGCAAGCTGTTCAAGGGGCCCGACGCCGACCTGATGCAGGGCCAGACCCAGTACTGGGCCGGCATCGATGGCACCAGCCTGACGGTCTACTCGGTGACCATCAGCGAGACCGGCGGCTACATCCTCAACGCCTGGACCCGCACTTTGCAGGGCAAGAACCTGCTGCTGGCCTTCCGCAGCACCGTCGACGGCACGGTCCGCCGCACGGCGACCGGAACGCTGAACAAGAAATAGCCCGACCAAGCACAAGCCTCATCCTGAGGAGGCCGCGCAGCGGCCGTCTCGAAGGATGGTTACAGACGCGGTGCGGTTGCCCACCCTTCGAGACGCTCGCTGCGCTCGCTCCTCAGGGTGAGGCTGCATATGATCACCGCGAATCACACACGGCCCGGCGCGTCGGCGGGCCGTTTGCGTTTGGCCACCACGGCACCGCACAGCCACGGCGCCACGAGCTGGACCAGCAGCAACAACGGCCACGGTGCACCCTCGAACAGGGCGTAACGGTCGATGATCGCCTCGGCGCTCTCGCTGTAGGTGAGCCGGCCGTAGACGGCGTCGAGCGCCGCCGTCGAGGTCGCCCACAAGAGGCCCGCGATCAGTGCCGCGCCTTGCCAGGCCGGCCCGGCGGTGCGCCGTGCATGGATCACGGCCATCAGCACCACGTACGGCAGCGGCAGCAGGACCTTGTACCAGGCCGCATCGCGCGGGCCGATCGCGGCCGCAATCAGCGTATCGCCGATCGTGTGGTTGGCGATCAGCAGCACCGCGGTCGCCAGCCATAGCACCAGCGCCAGTCCCGGCCGGATCATGCGCCCTCGCCCAGGTCGATGCGCCGCCGCAACTCGGCCAGACACGCGGCACGATCCGGCGCGAAGTCGTGGTCGATCCACCAGGTCTCGACCGCTGCGATCAGGCCGCCGACGCGGCGTCCCGCCGGCAGGCCAGCCTTCAGCACATCGCCGCCCGACACCGGCAATTCCGGCGGCGTCCAGGTCGTGGCCAGCCGATGGGCTTCCATCCATCCGCTATCGCGCGCGTCGGGCCGGCGCATCAGCCGGTCGACGTACAGTGCCGTGCCCAGATGGTAGATCTGGCGCCGCATCACGGCCGGGCCGCTAGCGATGTCGATCGCCGGCTCCTTGGCCAGCATCACGGTCAGCCTGAGCGACTCCTGGGTCGACAGCCGCAGGCGCTTGCCGATCACTGTCGCATCGCCGGTCGGGCCGATGATGGCCGCCAGGCGCCGCAGCCCATCGGCCGCCGACACGGCCTGCTCGTTGGCAACGACCAGATGCAGCAGATCGACGCCGCCGTATTCGGGCAGCCAGTGGGCGAACAGGCCGATCGCCGCCATGGTCTCGACCGTGGCCGCAGGGTCGGGCGCCTCCAGCAACTTCAGCAACTCCTTGCGCACCCGCTCGGCCGACAGGCTGCGCAGACGGTCGGCCGCAGCGCGACAGGCGGCAAGGCCCGCGGCATCGAACGGCGGGCGGCCAAACCAGGCGTGGAAGCGGAAGAAGCGCAGGATGCGCAGCACGTCTTCGTCTATTCGCGTGGCGGGATCGCCCACGAAGCGCACGCGGCCGGCGGCGAGGTCATCGCGCCCGTCGAAAAAGTCCCACAGGTTGCCGGCGGCATCGCAGAACATCGCGTTGATGGTGAAATCCCGCCGCGCGGCGTCGGCGCGCCAGTCGTCGGTGAACGCCACGACCGCATGCCGCCCGTCAGTCTCGACGTCGCGGCGCAACGTGGTGATCTCGTAAGGACGCCCACCGGAGACCGCGGTGATGGTGCCGTGCTTAATGCCGGTCGGAATGACCTTGATGCGCGCGCGTGTCAGCGCCCGCGCCGCTTCATCCGGCGGCCGATCGACGGCAAGATCGACGTCACCCACGACGCGCCCGCTCAACGCATCGCGCACGCAGCCGCCGACGAAGCGCGCCGTGATGCCGTCGTGCGCCAGCGCATCCAGCACGCGCTGCGTGCGCGGATCGCGCATCCATGGCTGGACATCCAGACGACCGTTGGGGTCCATGCCTGTCTTACCCCTCGCCATGGCGTGCGGCGCGGACTGTCGGCTGCCCGTCGTTCATGCCCAGCAGGCCACCCTTGCGATCGTCGATGAAATAGAGCGACAGCACGCCGACGATGGCGAGCAGCAGGCCCACGATCAGCAGATTGGTCCACGGCAGGTCTTGCCATGCCGGCAAGGTGCCCTTGAGCTTGCGTTCACGCTTGATGGCGGATGCCCAGGCCCACAGGAAGAACAGGGCTGTCGGCCCGCCCAGGGCGACGACCAGAATCAGCGCGGCGCGCATTGCCCCTACCCCGGTGTATCCGACAGGATCCGCCACAAGTTCTTGAGCATGCCCGCCGTAGCCCCCCACACATAGCGCTCGCCGTAGGGCATGGCGTAGTAGCGCCGCTCGCGGCCCTGCCAGGTGCGCGAGTGGATATGGTGATTGGCCGGATCGAGGAAGAAATCCAGCGGCACCTCGAAGATGTCGGCGACCTCCCGGGGATCGGGCTTCAACTCGAACGGCGGCGCCACGAAGCCGACCACCGGCGTGATCAGGAACCCGGTGCCCGTGACGTAGTTATCCAGCGAGCCGATGATATCCACATGATCCCGTCCGACGCCGATCTCCTCCTCGGTCTCGCGCAGCGCCGTGGCGATCAGGTCGGGATCGCCGATATGCCGGCGCCCGCCGGGGAAGGCGATCTGGCCGGCATGGCTGGGCATATCAGCTGTGCGTTGCGTCAGCAGCACCGTCAGGCCCGTGTCGTGGTCGACCAGCGGCACCAGGACGGCAGCCGCTCGCAACTCCGCGGGCGGCCGATCGGCGCCATTAAGGGCGAAATCACTGCCGACATAGGGCGGCGGCACCAGCCGGCCGGCGGCAATTGCGTCATTGCGGGCTTGCAACCGGCGCCGCACGTCATCACGTGTCATTGTCATGCCTTCGCCTGATTTTCCGGCTCCCATGCCGGCTGAACCCGCGCAATCGTCATTTGATGGATGGCGCGTCGTTTGCAATCTTCCAAGTCATCGACTTCGTTCAGTTTTCGGCGTCGAGTACGATACAATTTCCTGACCAACAGACGTGCCCCGACGCCGCTGGCGTCCGCCCAGAACCCCGGAGTTTCCGCGTGCAAACCGACCTCCCGCCCCCGTTCACCGGCGCTCCCGCCGATCCCGAAGCCGTGCTGCGGGATATCGAGGCGCTGGGCGGCAAGCTGCGTGCCGTCCGCGATAGCGTCGGCAAGGTCATATATGGCCAGAGAGACGTTATCGATCAAACACTTATCGCTCTGCTCTCGGGCGGCCACCTGCTGCTGGTCGGCCTGCCGGGCCTGGCCAAGACCAAACTGGTCGAGACCCTGGGTACGGTCCTGGGCCTGGACGCACGGCGCGTGCAATTTACCCCCGACCTGATGCCAGCCGACATCCTGGGGTCGGAGGTGCTGGAGGAAGACGCCGCCGGCCGTCGCGCCTTCCGGTTCATTCCCGGGCCGGTGTTCGCCCAGCTGCTGATGGCGGACGAGATCAACCGCGCCAGCCCACGCACCCAGTCGGCCCTGCTGCAGTCGATGCAGGAGTACCATGTGTCGGTGGGCGGCAAGCGCCACGACCTGCCGCGGCCGTTCCACGTGCTGGCAACCCAGAATCCCCTGGAGCAGGAAGGGACATACCCCCTGCCCGAGGCGCAGCTCGACCGCTTCCTGCTGCAGGTCGATGTCGGCTACCCCGACGAAGCTGCCGAGCGCCAGATGATGATCGTGACCACGGGTTCGCGTCAGCCCCAGGCCGAGCGGGTGCTGACCGCCGCCGACCTGCAGGCGGCGCAGGCGCTGATCCGGCGCGTGCCCATCGGGGACAAGGTCGTCGATGCGATCCTGACCCTGGTGCGCGCCGGCCGCCCCGACAGCACCGATCTCGACGACGTCAAGAAGCACGTCGCCTGGGGCCCCGGCCCACGCGCCAGCCAGGCGCTGATGCTGGCCTCGCGGGCGCGCGCCGTCCTGCAAGGCCGCCTGGCACCGTCGATCGACGATATCGTGGCGCTGGCCGGCCCCGTGCTGCGCCATCGCATGGCAACGAACTTTGCGGCCCGTGCCGAGGGCGTCACCGTCGACAGCGTGATCGCGAAGCTCTGCGCCAAGCTGGCGTGAGGCCGGCGTTTCGGGAACATCATGGCTGCTGCCGTCCCTACGCTCACAGATGCCGCCCGGCTCGCCTCGGCGCTGCCGCCGCTGCTGGTCGCTGCCCAGCGCGTGGCCACGACCGTCATGCAAGGCGTGCACGGACGCCGGCGCGTCGGCCAGGGCGATGCCTTCTGGCAGTTCCGCCAATACCGGCCGGGCGACTCCATCAACCGCATCGACTGGCGCCAGACCGCCAAGAGCCGCGCTGTCTATGTGCGCGAGACCGAATGGGAGGCCGCGGCCAGCGTCTGGCTGTGGCGCGACGGCTCGCCGTCGATGGATTTCACCTCGGGCCGCAATGTGCCCAAGAAAAAGCACCGCGCCGAGGTGCTGCTGCTGGCGCTGGCGACCTTGCTGGTCGACGCCGGTGAGCGCGTCGCCTTGCTGGGCGGTGGTGACCGTCCGACCGCCGGCCGCGGTGTGCCGCGCCGGCTGGTCGGCGCGCTGACCGACAACGCGGTGCTCGGCGCCAATGACAGCACGCCGCCGCGACTGCCGCTGCCGGCGCATGGACACGTGGTTTTGATCGGCGATCTGCTCGACCCGCTGGAGCAGATCGAGGCCGTTGTGCGCCACTATGCCGCGCACGGCGTTCACGGACATTTGGTGCAGGTGCTGGATCCGGCCGAGGAAGACCTGCCGTACGATGGGCATGTGAAATTCTCCGGCCTCGAACGCGAGGGCGACCATACGATCCGCAAGGTCGAGGCCGTCCGCGACGCCTACCACGCGCGCCTGGTGGCGCAGAAGGAAGGGCTTGCCCGCATCGCCCAGTCCGTCGCCTGGACATGGCGCGCCCACCGCACCGACCGGCCACCCGAGACGGCGCTGCTGTCGCTCTACATGGCGATGGCCGACACCGGGAGGCGGTCGTGAGGCGCGGGTTGTTGATTTTCCTCCCCACGCAGTGGGGAGGTGCCCCGAAGGGGCGGAGGGGAGCCGACGTGGTGTTCGCAACTGAGAAACCACGTCGGCTCCCCCTCCGGCCTTCGGCCACCTCCCCCACGGCGTGGGGGAGGGAGTAATCCCATGCTGAGCCTGGGCGCACTGGCGTTTGCCGCGCCGTGGATGCTGTCGCTGCTGGTGGCGCTGCCGGTGATCTATTGGCTGCTGCGCCTGCTGCCGCCGTCGCCCAAGCTGGTGCAGTTCCCCGCCATCCGCCTGCTGCTGGGGCTGGAGCCGCCGGAACGCACGCCGGTGCGCATCCCGCTGTGGCTGCTGATCCTGCGCCTGCTGCTGGTCGGCCTGCTGATCCTGGCGTTGGCGCGGCCGCTGCTCAATCCGGCGGCTGAGCTGGCGGGCCAGGGACCGCTGGTGCTGGTGATCGACGACGGCTGGGGCGCGGCGCCGAACTGGAGCGTCCTGCAGCGTCACGCCGAACGCCTGACCGAGCGTGCCGAGCGCGCCAACCGGCCGGTGGCGATCGTGCCGACGGCGCCGGCGGCGCTGGACGAAGCGCAGATCAAGCGCGGCCTGCTGCGTCCCGACGAAGCGCGTGCCGCGTTGCGGGCGCTCAAGCCCAAGCCGTGGCCGACCGATCGCAACGCCGCCATGGCCGAGCTCGAGAAGTTGCGCCTGCCGACGCCCTCGCATGTGGTGTGGCTGAGCGATGGCCTCGACAGCAAGGACCTGCGCAGCGCCGCCGAACGCGCCTTGAAGCTGGGCTCGCTCGAGGTGGTGCAGCCCGAGTCTTCGCGCGTGGCGCTGGTGCTGCTGCAGCCGGAAGCCGGTGGCCGCGAGCTGAAGGTGAAGGCGCTGCGCGCGTCGGGCGACGGGCCGCGGCGCATCGCCGTGCAGGGATCGGACGACCGCGGCGCCATCGTCGCGCGCACCATGCTGGACTTCGCGCCCACGGCCACCGAGGCAACGGCCACCATCGACACGCCGACCGAGTTGCGCAACCGCATCGCCCGGCTCGACATCGAGGGCCAGTCCAGTGCCGGCGCCGCCGTGCTGCTCGACGAGCGCTTCCGCCGCCGCCCCGTGGGCATTGTCGGAGAACGCCAGACCGCCAGCGGCCAGCCGCTGCTGCAGGAGGTCTACTTCCTGGAGCGGGCGCTGGAGCCCTATGCCTCGATCACGATCGGCGATCGCGCCACCGTGATGGGCCAGCGCATGGCGATCCTGCTGGTACCCGACGGCGCCTCGCCCGGTCCCGAGGACCGCGCGGCGATGTCCGACTGGATCGAGAAGGGTGGCGTGCTGGTGCGTTTCGCCGGACCGCGGCTCGCGGCCGCCGAGGACGACACCCTGGTGCCGGTCAAGCTGCGCCTGGGCGACCGCGCGCTGGGCGGTGCCATGAGCTGGGGCCAGCCGGCGACCCTGGCTGAATTCCCCGCCGCCAGCCCCTTCGCCGGCCTGACGGTGGCCCCCGATGTGCGCATCCAGCAGCAGGTGCTGGCCGAGCCCGGGCCCGATGTCGCCGACAAGACCTGGGCGCGGCTGACCGACGGCACGCCGCTGGTGACTGGCGAGAAGCGTGGCCAGGGCTATCTTGTGCTGGTGCATACGACGGCCAACACCGGCTGGAGCAACCTGGCGCTGTCGGGCATGTTCGTCGACATGCTGCAGCGGCTGGTGCAGCTCAGCCGCGGTGTCGCCGGCGACGGTGTTGCGCAGCAGCTCAAGCCATGGCGTGCCTTGGACGGCTACGGCAAGCTGGTGGCGCCGCCGCTGGGTGCCCTGCCGCTGCCGCCGGATGCGATGCAGACGTTCCGGCCGCGGCCCGTGACGCCGCCCGGACTCTACGGCGATCAGTCGGCGCAGGTGGCGTTCAATCTCGGCGGCCGTGTCGATGCGCCGGCGCCGCTCGGCAGCCTGCCGGGTGGCGTGGCCACCGACCGGCTCTCCGAAGAGGGCGAGACCGATCTCAGCCGCTGGTTCCTGGTCGCGGCGCTGACCCTGCTGCTGCTCGACTTCCTGATCGCACTGTTGCTGCGCGGCCTGCTGCCGCTGCCGGGACGGCGCGTGGGTCGCGCGACCGCGGCAGTCATGGTCGCCATCGGCCTCGCCGCCGCCGGCGTCACGCCGGGCGACGTCCAGGCCCAGCAGCCGCAGCCCAAACCGGCGCCGCAGTCCAAGCCGCCACAGCCGCCGCCCGCGGCGACGCCGCCGCGAGCGCAACCGCCGCAGTCCAAGCCGGCCGACGATACGATCCTGCGCGCGACGCTGGAGACGCGCCTGGCCTACGTCATCACCGGCAACCGGGAGGTCGACGAGGTCAGCCGCGCCGGCCTGGAAGGTCTGGCCGAGATCCTGCGCGCGCGCACCTCGGTGGAGCCCGGCGATCCGATCGGCGTCGACATTGAGAAGGACGACCTGCGGCTCTACCCGTTCGTCTACTGGCCGATCACGCCGGACCAGCAGACACCGTCGGTGGCGGCCGCCGCCAACGTCGACCGCCACATGAAGTCGGGCGGCATCCTGTTCTTCGACACGCGCGACCAGCACATCACCCTGGGCCGCGGCGGCACCAACGCCGATCTCAAGCGCCTGCTGCGTACCGTCGACGTACCGCCGCTGGTCGCCATGCCGCAGGACCATGTGCTGACCAAGTCGTTCTATCTGCTGTCCGACATGCCCGGCCGCTGGGCCGGCGGCCGGCTGTGGATCGAGGCCGGCAACGGCCGCATCAATGACGGCGTGGCCGCCATCATCGTCGGCGCCAACGACTATGCCGGCGCCTGGGCCATGGAGTCGGCCGGGCGCGGCATGTTCCCGGTGGCGCCCGGCGGTGAGAACCAGCGTGAGATGGCGTACCGCTTCGGCGTCAACCTGGTGATGTACGCGCTCACCGGCAACTACAAGGACGATGGGGTCCATCTCAACGACATCATGCAAAGGCTGAGGCGATGACCTCCAGCGCCAGCATTGCCTTCGATCCGCTGCTGCCATGGGAAGTGCTGCTTCTCTTCGGCATCATCGGCATCGCCATCGCCGCCGCCGGCCTGATGCGGCGCGCCACCGGCGCGCTGTGGCGCATCGCTGCCATCGCCGTCGTGCTGGCCACATTGGCCAATCCGTCGCTGGTCGAAGAAGAGCGCCGCGGCATCGATGATGTCGCGCTGATCGTGGTCGACGACAGCGACAGCCAGTCGATTCACGACCGTCGCGCCCAGGTCACCGCGGCGCGCGAGGCGCTGCGCAAGCGTCTCGGCGCCTTGCAGGGCCTCGAGATCCGCGAGGTGGTGCTGCCGCCCAACAGCCTGCAGCTGGGCAGCGAGAGCCTGGGTGGCACGCGCCTGGTCGGTGCCCTGCGCAATGCGCTGGTCGACATCCCGCGCGAGCGCCTGGCCGGCGTGATCCTGATCACCGACGGCCAGGTGCACGACGTGCCCAACCCGATCCCGCCCGAGCTGGCGACGGCGCCCACGCACGTTCTGTTGAGCGGGCGCAAGAACGAGGCCGACCGGCTGCTGGTGCTGGAACAGGCACCCAAGTTCGGGGTCGTCGGCAAGAGCGTCACCGCCAAGTTCCGCGTCGAGGATTCGGCGCCCGGCACCAAGGCCCCGGCGCCGGTCAGCATCACCGTCGGCAGCGAGCCGCCGCTGCGGCTCAACGCCCCGATCGGCCGCACCATCGAGGTCGAGATCCCCATCACCAACGGCGGTGCCAACGTCGTGCAGGTCGAGGTCGCGCCCGGCACGCAGGAGCTCACGCTGGAGAACAACCGGGCGCTGTTCGTGGTCAACGGCGTGCGCGATCGCCTGCGCGTGCTGCTGGTGTCGGGCGAGCCCTATCCCGGCGAGCGCGCCTGGCGCAACCTGCTGAAGGGCGACCCGGCCGTCGACCTGGTGCACTTCACCATCCTGCGCACGCCCTCGAAGGACGACTTCACACCCACGCGCGAGCTGTCGCTGATCCAGTTCCCGATGCGCGAGCTGTTCGATCTGAAGCTGAAGGAATTCGACCTCATCGTCTTCGACCGCTACGAGACCGGCTCGATCATCACGCGCGAGTATTTCGGCAACATCGCCAACTACGTGCGCGGCGGCGGCGCGCTGCTGCTGTCGGTCGGTCCGGTCTACGCCACGCAGCGCTCGATCTACCGCACGCCGCTGGGCGCCGTGCTGCCGGCGCCGCCGGCCGGGGATGTGATCGAACGCGGCTTCAAGCCCAAGCCCACCACCGTGGGCGATCGCCACCCGGTGACCGCCGAGCTGCCGCAGGCCGGCGCACCGGCGCCGATCGACGCGCCCAGCGACATCCAGCGCCAGGAGCCGAGCTGGGGCCGCTGGTTCCGCATGGTGCCGGCGCGTGCCGAGAAGGGTGTCACGGTGCTGTCGGGCGCCGATGACAAGCCGCTGGTCGTGCTCGACCGCGTTGGCGAGGGCCGCGTGGCGCAGATCCTGTCCGATCATTTGTGGCTGTGGAACCGCGGCATCGAGGGCGGCGGGCCGCAGGCCGAGCTGGTGCGCCGTGTCGCGCATTGGCTGATGAAGGAGCCCGATCTCGAAGAGGAAGCGCTGCGCGCCACCGCGCATGGCGGCCGCATCGAGATCAAGCGCCAGACGCTTGCCGACTCGTTCTCGCCCGTGGTCATGACGGCGCCGGACGGATCGAGCCGCACCGTGACGCTGAACACCATCGCGCCGGGACGCGCGATCGCCACCATCCAGGTCGACAAGCCCGGCCTCTACAAGTTCGACGACGGCAAGCTCAAGACCGTGGCCGCGGTCGGCAACCCGGATCCGTTGGAGTTCTCCGACGTGCGCGCCACGCCCACCAAGATCAAGCCGCTGGCCGACGCGTCCGGCGGCGGCGTGATCTGGCTGGCCGACGTGCCCGATCCCGAGGTGCGGCGCGTCTCGTCCAACCGCATCGCCTACGGCGATTCCTGGATCGGGCTGCGCCGCAACGAGAGCTACGCCGTCACCGGCGTGAACCGCTACCCGCTGCTGCCCGGCCTGGTGATTGCACTGGCCTTCCTGCTGGGCATCGGGCTCGCCTGGTTCCGCGAGGGCAAGTAGGCGCTTTTCATCAGCGACGGTCGCGCGGCAGAAAAGGCAGATATGGCCAGAAAATCGCTACGCCGTTGATCTCCTTGCATTAATGACCGGCGGGCCGATGGGCCAGATAGTCGGCAGATGATGGCCGGTAATGGCCAGAAAAGAACGATCCCGCCCCGCTTCGTGGACGGTCATGCCTGGGACGACGACCGAGGCGCCCGTGATGTCAGCCCGGCGGCGGCTTGTGCCCCAGACGCGGGGCCTGCGAAACGCCCGTCAAACCCGGCGGCGGTTCTGCCGTTTAACGCCCGGCGGCGATACGCCCGTTCAGTCCCTATGTCCCAGGACCACCCCGGCGGCGGGTGCGTTTCTCATGCATCGCCTCTATATTATATTCTCTATAAAAGTACAATGAAAATCTGCCTGCTTGAGGCCGTCGGGCTCAAGGGGGCATTCAGGAAGTCGCCGGGCGTACGCCTGATGCAAAACGCTTTCGATACTCGCCCATGGTCGTGCCGGTGGCATCCTTGAAAAGCCGGCAAAACGAGCTTGCGTCGGCGTAGCCGACATCGGCGATGATCTGCTGCAGCGGTGCGTCGCCGGTGGCGAGCCGGTCGCATGCCGCCGCGATCCTGATCCGCTGAAGATAGCTCGTCGGGGTCTCGCCGCAGGCGACCTTGAACCTGCGATTGAAATTGCGCGGGCTCATGCCCAGTCGGTCGGCGATCGATGTCGCATCGACATCCTGCCAGTAATGGCTTTCGAGCCATTCCTGCGCCTTCAGCACGTTGTCGTCACCGTGCGCCTTGCAGGGATCGAACGCCCGATAAGGCGACTGGCGATCGCGACCGGGATCGACCACCAGCATCCGCGCGCACTGCAACGCGAGCGCCGGGCCTGCGAACCGGCGCACCAGATGGATGGCCAGGTCGATGTATGAAACGGCGCCGCCACTACAGACCAGGTTGCCGTCCTCGGTGATGAGCTCGCTCTCGCGCAGCACGACCTGCGGGTAGCGCTCGCGAAATGCCTGCGCCGCGCGCCAGTGCGTGGTGGCGATCTTGCCGTCGAGAACCCCTGCCTCGGCCAGCAGGAAGCTGCCGGTGCAGGACGTGGCGATGCACGCGCCGGCCGCGGCCTGCTTACGCAGCCACGGCAGCAGCGCGCGAAGGGGATCGATCTTCTTGGCCACAGCGGCCGGGCTCGTGGTCGCCGGCATGATCGGCGCCAGCAGGATGATGTCGCAGCGCGCCGCCGCGGACAGGTCGCCCGTCACCGCGATCGCATGGCCGTTGTAGCCCATCGCCGGCTCGCCGTCGGGTGACACGATGCGAACGGCGAACGGCACGGCTTCATCCGATCGCTCGGCGGCGCAGGCATTGGCGCAGGCAAAGGCGTCGAGAAGACCATGCACGGTCGATCCGATGCATCCGTCGACGGCCACGATCGCAACAGAATGTTGGCCCAAGGTCTTGTCCGTTTTCGCATATAGTATGTCTGACAGGACACTAGTTGAACCCTGAGCTCTTTGTCAAAACGGACGCCGAGCCGTGATGAGGAGCCCATATCGATGATGTCCACCGATCAGAGGAATGCTGCCGGGCAAGCGCCAGCGGTCGCCGCGGAAGCCATGGCGCAGATCGCAGGGGCGCTTGCCGAGGCCAAGAGCCGCCAGGATGTCGAGGCGGCCATGCGGATCTACCATCCGCAAGGCGTGCTCGAAGCGCCCCCGTTCGGGTCTCGGCGCGAGGGTGCCGCCGAAATCCGCGCCTCGCTGGAACGGTTCTTTTCGCTTTTCCCTGATTACGCCGTGACCCTGGAGGGAAGCGCCGCCAGCGGCAACACGCTCATCGCCTGGGGCGAGATCAAGGTCACCTTGACTGGCAAGCCCGGCGGGCAGTCACCCAACGGAGAGCGCTCCCGCTTGCCGGTGTTCATCCTGTTCCGCTTCCGCGACGGCCGCGTCATCTGGGAGAGTTTCAACTTCGACCTCGCCAGTCTGTGCCGTCAGTCGGGCGTCACCGCCGACGCCTTCTTCCGCGCCCCAGGGTGAGGACCGACCGATGATCGAACTCCACACCTGGAGCACGCAGAACGCGCGCAAGGTCTCCATCATGCTGGAAGAATGTGAGCTTCCGTACCGAATCCATCCGGTGAACCTCTTCGAGAACCGCCAGAAGGACGCGGATTTTCGCGCGATCAATCCCAACGGCCGCATCCCCGCGCTGGTCGATCCCGATGGGCCGCAAGGGCGGGTGGTGGTCGCCGAGAGCGGCGCGATCCTCATCTATCTCGCCGAAAAGGCCGGCCGCTTCCTGCCGATCTCGGGCCCGGAGCGTTACCGCGTCCTGCACTGGCTGATGTGGCAAATGAGCGGTGTCGGCCCGACCTTCGGCAACCTCGCGCATTTCGTCGCGGCGATCGATCCGAAGAGCCCACGCGTCAACGCGTATCTTCGCGCAACGATGGCGCCCGAGATCTACGCTTATCCGATCAAGCGTTTCAACGAAGAGGCCCTGAGGCTCGTTTCCGTCATGGAAACCGTGCTCGAGGGCCAGGACTATATGGCGGGTGACCTCAGCATCGCGGACTTTGCCGCCTATGCCTGGTTCGAGAGCATCTGGCCCGGGTTTCGCGCGCGCCAGCCGTCGATCGACGACGACCGTCCGAACACCGCCGCCTGGATGGCAAGGCTGGCGGCCCGACCGCACTTGCAGCGCGGCATGGAACGGCTGGCATGGGGTGTCGATCTCGACGCCGGGGAAACCTCGCGCCGAGAGGTGGCGTCGTGATGTCCGACTCCATCGCGCGTTTTCGTCTGGATCGGCACATGACGCGCCACGGAGTGGCGCGCCCCCAGCGTGTGGTCGAACCGCCTTAGCCGGTCCGCGTTGCTACGCAGCGCCGGGCTGCGCCAAGCATCCGCGGAGAAAGATGCCGACAGCCCTATCCACCCGTTGCGCGATCGCGGCCTCGTCCAGGGGCGCGGCGACGCCCAGCACGGCGACACGCAAGGGTTCGCCGATGACCATCGCAATCAGCATCTCGGCGGCTTCCCTGGCATCGTCGATCCGCAAGACGCCTTCGCGTCGTCGCGCGTCAAGCCAGACCGTCAGGTTATCGAGGCCGCGCCGGGGACCCGCCGTGTAGTAGCTGTGCACCATCGCCGGAAACTGCTGCGCCTCGGCATAGATCAAGCGGTTGAGCGCCACCGTCTCCTCCGACAGCACCAGCAGTCCGAGGTCGAGCAGATATCGCCGCAAGGCCCGCTGTGCGGCAGCCGGACCGTGGGCACTGTCGTCATTGATCTGCCGGTTCACCGCCTCCGATCGCATGGCGATGACGGCGCCAAAAAGATCCTCTTTCGTCGGCACCAGACGATAGATCGTCTTCTTCGAGACGCCGGCCGCCTGGGCCACGGCCTCCATGCTGGTGCCTCTGAAGCCGCAGGCGAGAAAAATCCTGGTTGCCGCGCCGATGATCAGCCGGCGCGTTTCCGCGTCGCTGCGTTGTTGCTGCCGCCCGCGCGGACGTTTCACCACCCCATCCTGCATATCTGCTGTGTTTCCCGCATTCTCATCTTTCTCGCATAACACCCCCTTGTAGGAAACTCACAAGTTTCCTAAATGCGGAGCGACATGAGCTCCCCGCGACGGGAGCCCCTGGAGGCTGCTCGCATGGACGGCGGTAGACTGAATGAAAACGCGCCACCGGCTGACGCAGCCGTCTCGTCGGTGGCCGTGACGGAACCGCCCGCACGCGCGCCATCGCGCCGCCGTATCGGACGGAAGTGGCTGCTGGCACCGCTGGCGGCGCTCGTGCTGGCCAGCGCTGCATGGTTCGGCTGGAACTGGTGGACGGTGAGCCGGTTCCTGGAGTCGACTGATGACGCGTATGTAAAGGCGGATTCGACCACGATCGCGCCCAAGGTGTCGGGCTACATCGCCGAGGTTCTGGTTCAGGACAACCAAACGGTGGTGGCGGGACAAAAGCTGGCCCGGATCGACGATCGTGACTATGCCGTCGCCCTGGACCAGGCGAAGGCCAATGTCATCGCCGCCCGGGCAGAGATCGCCAACGCCGAGGCTGCGATCCAACAACAGGCAGCGGTGATCGATCAGGCCCGCGCGACCGTGGCCGTGGACCAGGCGAACCTGATCTACGCCCAGCAGCAATACGAACGCTATACGGCGCTGGCCAAGAGCGGCGCCGGCACCCTCCAGCAGGCTCAGCAGTACACCGCCAACATCCAGACCACGACCGCCACACTGCAGCGCGACCAGGCGGCGGTGACGGCGGCCGAGAAGCAGCTCGACGTCTTGCGCGCACAGCTTCAGAAGGCGCAGGCCGCGCTGGCGGCCGATCAGGCGGCAGAACGCCAGGCCGCGCTCAACCTCAGCTACACGGCCATCAGCGCGCCGATGGCCGGCACGGTCGGCAACCGCCGCCTGCGGGTTGGCCAGTACGTCCAGGCCGGTACGCCGCTGATGGCCGTGGTGCCGCTGACTGAGACCTACGTGATCGCCAACTTCAAGGAGACACAGCTGACCGATGTGCATCCGGGTCAACCGGTCGACATCTCGGTCGACACGTTCCCCGGCGTCGTCATCAAGGGTCGTGTCAACAGCCTGGCCCCCGCCAGCGGTCAGGAGTTCGCCCTGTTGCCGCCTGATAATGCGACCGGCAACTTCACCAAGGTGGTCCAGCGCATCCCGGTCAAGGTGGTGCTGGAACGCTACGATCCGCTGCTGGGCCGGTTGCGCCCCGGCATGTCGGTGATCGCCACGATCGACACCAAGCCGGGCAACAGCAAACCGGACGCCACGCCCAAGGACGCCATCGCCGCGCGGTGACTCAACGACGTCCGGCCCGGAGAGCCCTATGTCTTCTGCAAGCGTCACGGCCGGCGCGCCGCCGGCCGGCCCCGCCACGAGTGTCACCAGCCGCGCCAACCTGACGACCTGGATTTGCGTCTGCTCGGGACTGCTCGGCGCCTTCATGGCGGTGCTGAACATCCAGATCACCAACGCCTCGTTGCCACAGATCCAGGGCGGCATCGGCACCGGCGTCGACAACGGCCCCTG
>DATEIF010000217.1:0-3744 GCA_035279205.1 Vineibacter sp. | reverse complement strand
CGGCTGCGCCGGCTCCTCAGGATGAGGGTGATGTTCGCTCCCCGCCTATCGCCACTTCGGATTGGAGATCGCGATCTTGTCGGTGATGGTGGCGCGCAGGTGCGCCATCAGGGCGGCATCGGTCTCATCGCGTGTGCCGGCACGAAGCTGGTGCGCCAGCTCGGCATTGAGTTCGGCGAGCGACCCGTCGCGGCCCAGCAGTGCCTTGAGCCGTGTCAGCTCCGCCGTGTCGGCGGCCGGTCCGTGCGTTGCTTCGCGCTCGAGGATGGCGAGCGAATTGATGGCGACCTTGAGATGGAACTGCGTGCGTCCCTCGAGCTTGGGCAGCACGTCGTTGCCGAGGAATTCGCGGATGGCGCGCAACAGCTCCGGTGCATGCGGACGATCCTGGGACATCTACGCCTCCGCCAGCAGCTGCAGCAGGTCGATCTCGGTTTCCGCGCAGCGGCGCCCGATCGACGCCAGCTCGACCGAGTGCTCGGCACCGGAGAGATGCTTCCACGCCTGCGCCATGCAGATGATGCCCCAGCGCGCTGTGCCGAAGATCTCCCACCAGCGGGCACGCGCCTTGTCGACCGGCGGCCCGCCGGCGGCTTCGTAGGCGGCGTGCAGCTCGTCGCGTTGGCCGAAGCCGCCGGCCGGGTTCTCGACCGCGCCGAAGCGCCACGATTTGATGCACATCCAGCCCAGGTCTTCCAGCGGATCGCCGGTGTGGGCGATCTCCCAATCGAGGATGGCGGTCACGCCGCCCTCGTCGGCGAGGAAGTTGCCGGTGCGGAAGTCGCCATGCACGAAGCAGGGTGTCACCGCCGTGGCGGGCAGGCGGCGCTCGAGCCACGTCAGCGCCAGCTCGAATACCGGGTGCGGTTCGCCGATCATATCGAGCACGCGGCGCTGCTGCGCGATCGCTTCGGCCGGCGTGGTGGGCCGCAGCCGCGGCAGTTCAGCGAGCGGCACCGCGTGCAGGCGGGCAAGGATCCCGCCGAGCTGCGCGGTGATCTTGCCGCGCGCTAACGCATAACGCGGCTCGCGCAGCAGTTCGCGCGCGATGGCCGTGCCCGACACATGCCGCATGACAAAGCCGTCACCCAAGCCATCGCCGGCGTCGAGCCGGAACAGCGGTGTCGGTACCGGCACGCCATGCCGCTGGGCGACGCGCAGCAGCTCGAACTCGACGCCGCGGTCCAGCGCCAGCGATGTTTCGCCGGCGGGAACCTCGGCGGGCGCCGTGCGCGGCGGATCGCGTCGCAGCACCAGCGCCTGTGGCTCGATGCCGCCCGGCCCGTCGATCGTGACATCGAAGCCCCAGGTCTGCCGTGACGCACCGCCGGAGTGGCGGAACAGCCCGTTGATACGCACCGGCTTGCCGAAATGGCGGGCGCAGGCATCCGTCAGCCGCTGCACGAGGTCGGCCGTCATGCTGTCCTTGTTCTCGGACGGACCATCCATCGGGTCGTCTTCCTCCACATCATATGAACGATCATTCACGCCATTCCAGCACGGTCGCCGCCACCGTCCAAGTCCGATTGCCGTCAGTGGCCGCCCCTCGTGCATTCGCTCTGCGAACCCCGCAGCGTCATTGCACCCGGTGGCGATCTCGGGGACGCCGTGATATGGGACGCTCCTTTTTGCGAGGGGAAAAGAGTGGCTGATAGCGGACTCTGCCGCCTGACCGCCGTCGAGACGGTGGACCTGCTGAAACGAAAACAAGTCTCGCCGCTGGAGCTGATCGACGCCGCCGAGGCGCGGATCACCGCCGTCGACGGTGCCGTCAATGCCATGGTGACCCGCACCTTCGATCGGGCCCGTCAGAAGGCAAAGTCGCTGACCTTGCCCGACCCCCAGACGCCGGGCTGGCTCGGCGGCCTGCCGTTCGCGGTCAAGGACCTCAACGATGTCGAGGGTGTTCGCACCACCTTCGGCTCGCCCGCCTACAAGGACAATGTTTCGCAGCGCAGCTGCCTGTTCGTCCAGCACATGGAGGCGATGGGCGGGCTGGTGATCGGCAAGAGCAACACGCCCGAGTTCGGCGCCGGTGCCCAGACCTTCAACGAGGTGTTCGGCATCACCCGCAACCCGTGGGATACGCGCATGACCTGCGCCGGCTCGTCGGGCGGCGCCGCGGTGGCGTTGGCCACCGGCCAGGCCTGGCTGGCGACGGGGTCGGATCTCGGCGGCTCATTGCGGACGCCGGCCAGCTTCTGCGGCGTGGTCGGCTTCCGCCCGAGCCCGGGCCGCGTGCCGGCCGGTCCCGCCGTGCTGCCGCTCAACACGTTTCCGGTCAACGGTCCGATGGGTCGTTGCGTGGCTGACGTGGCGCTGATGCTGGATGCCGCCGCGCGGCAGCATCCGCTCGATCCGCTGTCCTATGACACACCGTCGGTTTCCTATGCCGACGCGGTCGCCCGTCCGGCCAAGCCCAAGAAGATCGCGTGGGGCGGCGGCTTCAACGGCACCTGCCCGCTCGATCCGGAAATCGAGGACATCTGCCGCCGCGCGACCTTGCGGTTCGCCGAGATCGGTGTCGCTGTCGACGACAAGGCACCCGATGCCAGCGGTGCGCGCGAGGCGTTCCAGGTCTTTCGCGGCCACTACATGGCGGCCAGCCACGGTGCGCTGCTGCAGTCCCGGCGCGACCTGCTGAAGCCCGAGGTGATCTGGAACATCGAGTACGGCCTGTCGCTGTCGAGCGAGGACGTGCGCCGCGCCTCGGTCCTGCAGGGGCAGCTCTACGGCCGCTTCGCCGCCTTCATGAACGAATTCGACATCCTCGCCGTGCCGACGGCGCCGGTGCCGCCGTTCCCGGTCGAGCAGCGCTATGTCGAGCAGATCAACGGCCAGAAGATGCCGAGCTATATCGACTGGGTGCTGATCACGTCGATCATCACCATGACCGGCCTGCCGGCGGTCTCGGTGCCGGCCGGCTTCACCAAGAGCGGCCTTCCGGTCGGCCTGCAGCTGGTCGGCCGGCCGCGCGGCGAGGCGGCCTTGCTGGCGGCAGCGAAGCTGTTCGAGGACATGACCGGCCTGCACAAGAAGCTGCCCATCGATCCGATCGTGCGGCATTGAGCGAGGGATAATCAGAATGAGCTTCAGCGAGATGCACGGCTATTACCTCGAGGATCTCGAGGTCGGCATGTCGGCCGTGTTCGGCAAGACCGTCAGCGAGGCCGATATCGTGGCCTTCGCCGGTGTCTCGGGCGATACCAATCCGATCCATCTGCATGACGGCTTCGCCAAGACGACGCGCTTTGGCGAGCGGATCGCGCACGGCATGCTGGGCGGCAGCTTCATCTCGACCGTGATCGGCACCAAGCTGCCGGGACCCGGTTCGCTCTACGTCTCGCAGAGCCTGAACTTCCGCGCCCCGGTCAAGATCGGCGACACGGTGACGGCGCGTGTCGAGATCCTCGAGATCGATGCCACGCGGCGCCGGGTGCGGCTGAAGACGGAATGCCAGTGCGGCGATACGGTCGTCATCGACGGCGAGGCCGTGGTGATGGCACCGCGCCGCCCGGCGGCGTAAATCCTTCTCCCCGCGCAGGCGCCATGGTGCGAACACGCCGCTGTCATCCTGAGCGAAGCGAAGGATCTGTTGGGCGGTCCTATCGCACGGGATCGTCGATGGCGTATCGTGCCGCGGCAAGTGCGGCCCGTGCGAATCGACGGTCTAAAGGATCCTTCGCTGCGCTCAGGATGACAGCGAGCGCGCCTTTCAGTGTGGACGAGTCCGATGCCTAGCAT
>DATEIF010000216.1:0-4006 GCA_035279205.1 Vineibacter sp. | reverse complement strand
TCGCCTTGATGCGGGCGGGACGCCCGCGCTCCCAGGGCTCGCTTCGCTCGC
The DNA here is from genome assembly GCA_035279205.1 of Vineibacter sp. Lineage (GTDB taxonomy): Bacteria > Pseudomonadota > Alphaproteobacteria > Reyranellales > Reyranellaceae > Vineibacter. The sequence continues at coordinate 3,955 of DATEIF010000216.1, read as the reverse complement.
GATGTTAGCGTGCGGAGGAAGGGATCGCTACGCGGCAACCAGTTCCACGACGACCCCGCAGGCGTATTCCGGCGGTATCACGATGCCGCTGGCGGTAGACCTGGAGGATACGCCGACCTCGTCAAGCACGCTGCGGGCCCGCCGCAGATCATCGACAACGACGCGATAGGCGACGAAGCGCGGCGTGCTGGTGTCGATCGACGCCAGCTCGGAAAAGCGCGTGGCCAGAGCCGCCGGCGTCACCACGCTGACACGGTCGCTTGCCGCACCGACGGCGACACCGCCGGCGATCGCGGCCTGGGGCGCATCCAGCACCCGCGCGACATGAGCGGCGACCGTTTCTGGTTCCGCGGCGACCATCACGATCTCCACCAGGCGACGCGCCCCATTGGCGTGACGCTGGTAGTCCGGCTTCCAGAAGAGCTCGGGCGGATGGCGCTGCTGGCAGCAGAAGAACGTCGCTTCCGGCATCTCGGGGTGAGTCGCGAAGGCCAGCGAGAAGCCGACCCGCACGGTCCGCCCGTCGGGCAGCGTGGCATCACGGCCGAAATCCAGGCGCTCGTACGTCTCGAGCTTCTTGGCGCGGAATTCGGCGATATCGGCGTCGGCATCGGTGCTGGCGAGCACCACCATCATCAGGCCCTGTTGCCGATCCGCGATGTAATCGCGGGCGCGGCCACCGAAATTGAACCGGCCGGCGGCGTCTGACGGTATGCGCGCCAGGTCGTCGATCGACAGCAGCTCGATGAAGTTGTCCTGCAATTGCGCCAGGTGATTGCGGGTCCCGAACGGATGCACCGCCCGCGGCGTCAGCGTGAAGCCCAGCTTGTCGTAGGCCTGCCGCATCACGTTTAGATCCGGCGCACAGAGGACGATGTGGTCGAGTTTACGGGCCATGGTTAGCGTCCCTGGGAAGCCCCTCTCCCCCCGCTGCGCGGGCGGAGAGGGGTTAAGCTAGCAGCCATGGTACTGCCGGAACCAGTGCACGAAGCGGGGGATGCCCTCGTCGATGGTGGTCGTGGGCAGCCAGCCGAGATCGCGGGTCGTGAGGTCGATGTCGGCGTAGGTTTCGGTCATGTCGCCGGGCTGCGCCGGCTTAAGCTCGATGCGGGCCTTGCGGCCAGCCGCGCGCTCCAGCAGCGCCACGAAGCGCATCAGCTCCTCGCTGCGATGGGCGCCGAAATTGTACAGGCGATGCCCCGGCTCGGCTGCCGGCCGGTCGTAGCAGGCCAGCACGCCGCGTGCGATGTCGTCGACATAGCTGAAGTCGCGCCTGGCGAAGCCGAGATTGTAGATCGGGATCGCCTCGCCGGCGAAGATCGCGCGGCAGAAGATGTAGGGCGCCATGTCGGGCCGGCCCCATGGTCCGTACACGGTGAAGAAGCGCAGGCCCGACAGCCGCAGCCCGAACAGCCGGGCATAGGTGTCCGACATCAGCTCGTCGGCGCGCTTGGTGGCGGCGTAGAGAGAACGCGGATGATCGACCGGATCGCCGACCGCGAACGGGATCTTGGTGTTGGCGCCATAGACCGACGATGACGAGGCATAGACCAGGTGCTGAAGCCGCGGCAGGTGACGGGCCGTCTCCAGCATCACCAGGTGGCCCATCACGTTGGCCTCGACATAGGCGTACGGGTCGACCAGCGAATAGCGCACCCCGGCCTGGGCCGCGAGGTGGATGATGCCGGTGATATCGGGATGCTGCTCGACCAGCTGCTGCACGCGCACCCGGTCGGCGACGCTGCCTTCGGCGAACGCGAACCGGTTGCTGGCGCGCAGCCCGGCCAACCGCGCCTGCTTCAGCGCCGGATCGTAGTAGTGGTTGAGGTTGTCAAAGCCAAGCACGGCTTCACCGCGCGCCAGCAGCGCTTGGCAGACGTGATAGCCGATGAAGCCGGCGGCGCCGGTAACGAGGACAGTCATGAAGGCGCGCACTCTGCCCGCTTCGCGGCTGCGAAAGCCACTAATTTCTTTGCGCGTTTTGGGCAGTTGCGGTAACGCCGCGCCGGTCCCTTTGCGATCCAGGACATGTCGCGTCTTTTATTGGTGTCGCATTGCACCGTAGATTGTAACGGTTACGAGAAAGAGTTAGCAGTACTGACCTAAACCTGCGTGGGGGCTCGGCCGTGGCCGTCACTCGTCCCATCGCTGCCGCTACTCTCGACGACAAATATGCTCTCGAGTCCGGCCGCGTCTTCCTGACCGGTATCCAGGCCCTGGTACGCCTGCCCATGATGCAACGCCAGCGCGACCTCGCCGCCGGCTTGAACACGGGCGGCTACATCTCGGGCTACCGCGGCTCGCCGCTGGGCGGCTTCGACCAGGCGCTGTGGCAGGCCAAGTCGTTTCTCGACAAGAACCACATCGTCTTCCAGCCCGGCGTGAACGAGGACCTGGCGGCGACGGCGCTGTGGGGCACGCAGCAACTGCATCTGCTGCCGGGCGCGCGCTACGACGGCGTCTTCGGCATGTGGTACGGCAAGGGGCCGGGTGTCGACCGCAGCGGCGACGTCTTCAAGCATGCCAACGTGAACGGCACGTCCAAGCATGGCGGCGTGCTGGCGCTGGCGGGTGACGACCACACTGCCAAGTCTTCGACCGTCGCGCACCAGAGCGAGCTGGCCTTCATCGATGCGGCCATCCCGGTTGTGAATCCGGCGAGCGCACAGGACGTGCTGGACCTGGGTCTGCATGCGTTCGCACTTTCGCGCTACGCCGGCTGCTGGGCGGGCTTCAAGATCGTCGCCGAGCTGGCCGACTCCTCCACGATCGTTGCCGTCGATCCCGGGCGCGTGTCCATCGTGCTGCCCGGCGACGTCGAGATGCCGCCGGGCGGGCTGAACCTGCGCGGGCTTGATATCAATTTCCAGGAGCAGGAACGGCGCCTGCATCATTTCAAGCTGCCGGCGGCGCAAGCCTATTGGCGCGCCAACGGACTGGATCGCGTCACAACCGGCGGCCGCGGCGCGCGGCTGGGCATCATCACCGCCGGCAAGGGCTATCTCGACGTCTGCCAGGCGCTCGATGACCTCGGCATCGACGACGCCGAAGCGCAGCGCCTGGGCCTCGCGGTCTACAAGGTCGGCCTGACCTGGCCGATCGAGCCTGACGGCTTGCGTCGCTTCGTCGACGGGCTGGAGCAGATCCTGGTCGTCGAGGAAAAGCGGCCGGTGATGGAGCCGCAGATCAAGGATCTGCTGTTCAACCTGCCGGCCGACCGCCGCCCGCGCGTCGTCGGCAAGACCGACGAGCGCGGCGCGCCGCTGCTGCCGATCACCGCCGAGCTGCAGCCGGCCAAGCTGGCGCAGGTGATCGCCGAGCGGCTGGGCGTCGAGCATCTGCCGCTGCCGGTGAGCCGCAAGTTGGAGCTGCTGGCCCGCCGCCAGTCGGCGCCGGTCCGCAATGCGCCGGGTCTGAGCCGGCCGGCCTATTTCTGCTCGGGCTGCCCGCACAACACCTCCACGCGCGCGCCCGAGGGCTCGCACACCATGGCGGGCATCGGCTGCCACTTCATGGCGCTGTGGATGGACCGCGACACGCTCACCTACTCCCAGATGGGCGGCGAAGGCGCCGCCTGGGTCGGGCTGTCGCACTTCACCGACACGCCGCACGTGTTCCAGAATCTGGGCGACGGCACGTATTTCCACTCCGGCTACCTGGCGCTGCGCCAGGCCGTCGCGGCCAACACCAACATCACCTACAAGATCCTCTACAACGACGCCGTCGCCATGACCGGCGGCCAGCGGCACGACGGCGATCTCACGCCGTGGAAGATCAGCCGCCAGGTCCACGCCGAGGGTGTGCAGCGCATCGCGCTGGTGAGTGACGATCCCGACAAGTATCCGCCGGGCCTGGACTGGGCGCCGATCGTCACCTTCCATCACCGGAGCGCGCTCGACGACGTGCAGCGCGAGCTGCGCGAGTGGAAGGGCGTGTCCGTCCTGATCTACGACCA